>JBBQLF010000147.1:0-8794 GCA_038327695.1 Bryobacterales bacterium | reverse complement strand
CGCTGTAGACCATCACCAGGCCGAAGAGCAGGATCAGCATGGCGGCGATGAAGAGGGGATAGTCCGTGCGGATTTTAGTTGATGTCATGGCCGCTGCTCCTTCAGACTGCGGACGATTTCCTTGAAGACGCGGCCGCGTTGTTCGTAGCCGGTAAACTGATCGAAACTGGCGCAGGCCGGCGCCAGCAACACGGTATCGCCGGGCTGGGCCCCGGCCTGTGCCAGAAGAATAGCGGTGTTCAGATGGCCGCAACGCTCCAGGCGGACGCTGCCCCGCAAGTGGTCTTCGATCTTGTCCGAAGCCGCACCAATCAGCAGGACGGCCCTGGCGCGGGTGGCCAGCAGGGACCGCAGCGTGGTGTAGTCACTGTTCTTGTCCTTGCCGCCGAGGATGACCCACAACCCGTCGTTGAACGACTCCAGCGCTTTGACCGTGGCGTCGACGTTGGTTGCCTTGGAATCGTTGTAGTAGTCTACGCCGTCCAGGCGGCGCACGAACTCAAGGCGGTGCTCGACGCCGGGGAAGGAGCGCACGCCGGCCGCGATGGCAGCCAGGGGAGCACCGGCCAGTTGCGCCGCGCAGGCCGCGGCCAGAACGTTCTCCACGTTGTGCCGGCCGCGCAGCCCGATCTCAGCGGCGGTGAGAAACGGCTCCCCGCCCGCGAGCAGTTTACCGGCCTCGCACCACACGCCGGGATGCACCGGAGCGCCGGCATGGAACCAGCGAACCTGTGCCGGGGTGAGCGAGGCGAACTCGACCGCCGCCTCGTTTTCGGCGTTGAGCACGGCGAAGTCCTCGCTGGTCTGATTGCGAAAGATCCGCGCTTTGGCCGCTGCGTAGCGTTCCATGTCACCATGGCGGTCCAGGTGATCCGGCGTGACATTGAGCGCCACGGCGATGCGCACGTGGAGCGTGTGGCTGGTCTCCAACTGGAAGCTCGACAATTCCAGCACATTCCATTGATCGTCTCGCGAGCCGGCCACCATCTCCGCCAGCGGCGTGCCGATGTTGCCGCCCACCTGCACGGCGAGGCCCGCGGTGTGCAGCAGATGGCCCACCAGAGCAGTGGTGGTGGTCTTGCCGTTGGACCCGGTGATGCCTAGAATGGGCCCGCGCAGAAACCAGCTGGCGGCCTCCACGTCGCCGGCCACGGGCACGTCGCGGAACAGCGCCTGATCGGGCGGGACGCCCGGCGAGAGGACGGCCAGATCGCAACCGGCGAGCGCTTCGGCCGATTGCGGCACAAACTCGAAGTCCATGGGAGGCAGTTCGCTGAGCGGCTTCTGGTCCGAGACACGCACAATGGCGCCGTGCGCGCGCAGAAGCGCGGCCACGGCCCGGCCTGACTTGGCCATGCCGAACACCGTGATGTGTTTGCCGTTGACGTCCATCGTTTCCTATCTCAACTTCAGCGTGGTCAGCGCGAACAGCGCCATCACCAGGCCGGCAATCCAAAACCGCACCACGACCTGGGTCTCGTTCCAGCCCTTCTTCTCAAAATGGTGATGAAGAGGCGCCATGAGGAAGACGCGCTTGCCCCGGCTCTTGAAGCTGGCCACCTGAATCACCACGCTCAGCAACTCGATCACATAGACGCCGCCGATGAACAGCAGCAGGATCTCCTGCTTGAGCAGTACGGCCACGACGCCCATGCTGCCGCCCAGGGCGAGTGCGCCGACATCGCCCATGAACAGCTCGGCCGGATGGGCGTTGAACCAAAGGAAGCCGATGGAGGCACCGGTGAGGGAGGCGCAGAAGATGGTCAACTCCGCCGAGCCGGCCAGACGCGTCAGGCCGAGGTAGTTGGCAAACTGGGCGTGCCCGCTGACGTAGCTCAGCACGGTCATCGCGCCGGAGGCGATGACCATCAGGCCGATGGCCAGGCCGTCCAGCCCATCGGTCAGATTCACTGCATTCGACGAGCCCACAATCACGAGCCACAGGAAGACGAAGAAGAAGACGAACGCCAGCGGATACGTCCATGGCGCCGCCAGCAGGGAATCGATCAACAGAGACGGCCGGTAGTTTTTGAGAAACGGCACGTTCATGGCCGTGTCGTACATGCCCTTGCTGTGGAGGATCAGCAGCCACACGCCGAGGCAGACCATCATCACAGTCTGCAACAGCAACTTCTGGCGGGCGGTGAGGCCGAGGCTCCGGGACTTTCTGACCTTGGCGTAATCGTCGACAAAGCCGATCAGCCCGTAGCCCGTCAAGCCGAACAGCGCCACCCAGACGTAGGGATTGTTGAGGTGGGTGAACAGCAGGGTGGGAATGATCACACTGGCCAGAATCAGGAGGCCGCCCATGGTGGGCGTGCCCTTCTTGCTCTGATGGGATTGGGGTCCATCATCGCGAATCTGCTGGCCGATCTGCATTGCCCGCATGCGGCGGATGAACCAAGGGCCGGCCAGCACCACAATGAGAAACGCGGTGATGCTGGCGGCGAGCGTACGAAAGGTCACGTAGCTGAATACACGCAGCGGCGAGAAGTGAGGAAACAGCGTTTCATAGAAGAGCCAGTAGAGCATGACTAGTTCAGAAACGCCTCCAGCGCCAGTTCCACGCGTGTGCCACGGGAGCCCTTGAACAGGAGCGAATCGCCGTCGTGCGCGAACGACTTCAGGAAACGGCCTGCTTCGGCGGGTTCGTCAAAGAACAGCGTCTGGTCCGCAGCCAGCCCTTCCTGGCGGGCGGCCTGCACGAGGTGCGCGGCGGCGCCGCGAATTCCGATCAGCGTGGTGACTCCGCAGCGCGCGGCGTAGCTGCCGACGCTGCGGTGGAGTTCCAACGACCACTCGCCCAGTTCGAGCATCTCGCCGAGGACGGCGATGCGGCGCCTGGCCGGCGTGGCGGCCAGCAGGTCCAGCATCATCATGGCCGCCTCCGGGTTGGAGTTATAGCAGTCGTCCCAGATGACCATGCCGTCCTTTTCCAGGCGCTGGAGGCGCATCTTCGGCGGCTCCAGGGCGGCGATGGTGGTCTGCAAATCCTTTAAGTTCATGCCGAGAGTCTTTGCCACGGCCAGTGCGGCCAGTGCGGCCATCACGCCGCCCTTTGCCGGCAGGGGACAAAAAAAAGAGCCCACGTCCGCGACTTGAAAACTAGAGCCGGCCGATTCGTAATGAACTCGTTCGGCGCGGACGTGGGCTGCCTCGGAAAAACCGTAAAAAACCGTGTGGCCCGGATGGACCTTGGCGAACTCGCGCACTCGCGCGTCGTCGGCATTCAGCACCGCCGTGCCATGGGCCGGCAGGGCCTCAATGAGTTCGCGTTTGGCCGCGGCAATGGCGTCCAGCGAACCCAGATTCTCGATATGGGCCGAACCGGAGTTGGTGATCACGCCGATCTCCGGCTGCGCGATGCGGGCCAGAGCGGCGATCTCTCCGGCGTGGTTCATGCCCAGCTCGACGACGGCCACTTCGGCATCGCCGGCCAGGTTCAACAAGGTCAACGGAACACCAATGTGATTGTTGTAGTTGCCGGCAGTCTTGCCTGTGCGGAAGGCGCGGGCGAGGACGGCGGCGCAGGCGTCCTTGGTTGTGGTCTTGCCGGCGCTGCCGGAGATGCCGACGACGCGGCCGCCCCATTGGCGGCGCATTCGGCGGGCGGAGTCCTGCAACCAGCCCAAGACGTCCGGCACGATCAACTGGGGTCCGGCGCCGGCAATTTCACGCTCGACCACGGCTGCCGCGGCGCCTTTGGAGAAGGCCTCCAGGACGTGTTCGTGGGCGTCATGGTTGGGCCCGCGGAGCGCGGCAAACAGGGCTCCGGGCACGATGGTGCGTGTGTCGATACTGACGGAAGTACAAATGGCGCCGGCGACGTTGAGCGTCATGGCCGGGCCTCCGGCACACCATAGCCGCAAGCGCGCAGGCAGAGCCGGGCCGCGTCCCGGTCATCGAACGCGATGGTGCGATCTTTCAGCACCTGATACGGCTCATGGCCCTTACCGGCCAGGAGCACGATATCGCCTGCGCGCGCCTCGTTTAAGATCAAGTGAATCGCCTTGGCGCGATCCGGTTCCACGGCGTGGCGGACGTCGCTGCGGCGGAGGCCCACCAGCGCGTCGTTGATGATCATCAGCGGATCTTCGCTGCGGGGGTTGTCGCTGGTGACCACCACGAAGTCACTGGACTCCGCAGCCGCCTGCCCCATGAGCGGGCGTTTGGCGCGGTCACGGTCTCCGCCGCAACCGAACAGGGTAAGCACGCGTTTCGGCTTCAGCGCGCGGGCGGCGGCGATGGTGTTGCGCAGCGCGTCGTCAGTGTGGGCATAGTCCACCACCACCAGAAACGGCTGCCCCTCGTCGACGCGTTCGAAGCGGCCCGGCACGGATTGGCACGCGGCCAGACCGGCGGCCGCGGCTTCGGCGCTCAAGCCCAAGCTCAGACCGGCGCCGAACCCAGCCAGCAGATTGTACACGTTGATCAGGCCGCAGAGGGACGATTCGATCCGCTGGCGGACGTTGCCGTGCCGCACGTCGAACCGGAGCCCGTGCAGGCCGGCGTCGATGTTTTCGGCTCTCAGATCGGCACCGTTTTTCAATCCGTAGCGGAGCAGCGTAGTTTCCCTGGGGGGCCGGAGTTTCCGGCCCCACTCGTCGTCGCTGTTAATCACCGCAAACTTCGGCGCCGGCCCCCCCGCGCCGTCAAACAGGGACTGCTTGACCGCGAAGTACTCCTCCATAGAGCCGTGAAAGTCCAGGTGATCGCGCGTTAGATTCGAGAAGATGACAGTGTGAAAAGAGAGGCCCCAGACGCGCCCCAAGGCCAGCGCGTGGGAGGAGACCTCAAAGGTGAAATTCTCACCTCCGGCGTCCCGAACCTCGGCCATGAGCCGCATGAGATCCAGAGACTCCGGCGTGGTGTTGACGGCCGTCTGTTCGCGGCCGGCGATTCGATAGACGATGGTGCCCACCATGCCCGTCACGCGGCCGGCGTGGCGCAACATGGCGTCTATGCCGTAGGTGATTGTGGTTTTTCCGTTGGTGCCAGTGACGCCGATCAACGCCAGCGCCTGGTCCGGGGCGCCGTACATCCGGCGGCTCATGAGCGACAGAGTGCGGCGGCCGTGGGCCACTTGGAGCCAGGGGGCGGGCAGTCCGCCCGGCGCCGGCGATTCGGAGACGATGGCCACCGCGCCCTGTTCCAAAGCCTGCCGGGCGAAAGAGTTGCCGTCAGCGCGTGCGCCCGGGAAGGCGCAGAACACGTGGCCGGGCCGCACGCGGCGGGAATCGTATTCGAGCCCGGACACACCCAGGGCGGCCCATGGAGCCGGTAATGGCGCCAGGAGCGGACAGCCCTCGATGAGTTCGGCGAGTGTCATTGGGGTGAGGCAAACTCCACTTGGATGGAGGTTCCAACAGGCAATACCGTGCCGGGCGCCGGCGCCTGGGTCTTGACGACGCCGCGCCCCTTGGTGTGCACCTGAAGACCGAGGGAGGCCGAGACGCGGACAACTTCCAACATCGCCTTGCCGCGGAAATCGGGGACGGTCGGCCCCACGAGCAGGGCGTTCTGCGCGGGCTCGGCCGGCTTGGCGGCCACTGCCGGGGGGGCCATTGCGACAGGGCTGGGCGGCGGCTGATCGAATTCCAAGACCCTGGGCGCCTGGGGCGCGACGTCCTTTTCCGGCTCGTCCTTGGGCACCTGGAGGACTCGCAGGGCCGTGGCGGCCACCTTGCTGAAGATGGGCGCGGCGGCAACGCCGCCCTGCTTGGGCGTGGCATTCAGGGTGACGACAACGACGACGCGCGGATCGGTGACCGGCGCAAATCCGATGAACGCCGAATTGTGTCTGTCCTTCTGCCAGACGCCGTGCTCAAACATCTCCGCCGAGCCCGTTTTGCCGCCGCTGGAGTAGCCGGGCACCGCGGCCCGGCGGCCGGTTCCTTCGAGGACCACCTGCTGCATGATGCGGCGGATACGGAAAGCGGTCTCGGCGCGAAGGGCGCGTTCAGGCGGCTTGTACTCGAACGGAATCTCCTCCAGCCTTCCATCGGCCCGCGGCCTCGTCCTCTTGAGAACCAGGTGGGGCTGCACCAGCATTCCGCCGTTGGCGATGACACCGACGGCCCGGGCCAGTTGCAGCGACGTGGCAGTCACCTCATGGCCGAAGGCGATGTATTCGTGCGAACTGGGGGTCCAGCACCAGCGGTCCTTGGGTCCGGCGCACTCCAACTTTCGCAGCGTTCCACGCGATTCGGCGGGCAGTTCGATGCCGGTCCAGTCTCCGATGCCGAACTTCTTCAGGTACTCATAGAGCATCCTGGGCCCCAACTGGATGGAGATCTTGGCGACGCCGATGTTGGAGGACTTGATGAGCACGCCGGCGGTGTCCATCTGACCCATGCCGTGGAGGTCATGGATGGCTCTGCGGCCGGGCCGGGCGAAGGCGCCGTTTTCGCAGAATATGCCGGTGGACTCAGTGAACTGGCCTGAGTCGATACCCATTGTGACCGTGATCATCTTCATGACGGAGCCTGGTTCGCAAGGGATCTGGACGGCGGTGTTGGAGCGGCGGACCTTGGCCTCTTCCGGCGTGGGCCGTTCGTTGCGAGGATCGAAATTCGGGTAGTTGGCCAGCGCCAGCACTTGACCGGTCTTCGGGTCCAGCACGACGACGCTGCCCGTTTCCGCGCCGGACTCCAGGACGCCGGCGGCCAGAAACTGCTCGGCCTCGTTCTGGATGACGCGGTGCATGGTCAGCGTGAGGTTCTCGCCCTGCACGCTATCTTCGGTGACCCAGCGCACGTATTGATCCATCTGGGCGCCGGTGAGGACCAGCATCCTGCCCGGCTTGCCCTTCAGGGTCTCGTTCATCTTCTGTTCGAGGCCGGAGTTGCCGTTGCCCTCGGCATTCAGGCTGCCGATGATGTGGGCGCCGGTGGTCCCGGCCGGATACTCGCGTCTGGAGTCGCGGATGATTTCGAGGGGGAATGTGGCCGAAAGGAGCTTGAGGCGGTCTTTCTCGTCGTCCGTCAGGTGCCGCTTGAGGCTGAGGTAGCCGCGGCCGCGCGCCTTGGTGACGCCCCGCTGCTGATACTCATCGAGCTTGGCCTTGAGCTCTTCGGGATTGATGCCAAGGGCCGGGGCGACCACGCGGGCGAAGAACTCGGCATCCTGAATGCGCTGCGGGTTGACGACGGCGGAGTCCGTGCGAATGCTGATGGCCAGCGGAGACTCGGTGCGGTCCAGGATTTCGCCGCGGTCCGCCGGCAGGCGAAACTCGTGCTGGTGCTGGCTTCTGGCGGCCTTCAGGTAGTGGTCGTGCTTGTAGATCTGGAGATAGGCCAGGCGGGCCACGATGCAGAGAGCCCAAAACAGGGCGATGCGGCCCACGATGAGGACGCGCCTCACCGCTTGTGGGTTCACAGGCTGTTCCATGGAACTGATCCTCTGGACCGCTACTTACTTTGCTGGAGAGAAGCCACCGTGCCCTTCGACGGCGGCGCAAAGAGCATGGCTGCCGCCGACGGAGTGTGGAACTTCTCGCCCGCCCACTCTTCCAGTTGTTTCGGGTTCAGCAGTTCGGCTTCGCGGGCCCGGACTTGGCGCAACTCGTTCACCAACTGGTCCCGCTCGGCGTTCAACTGGCCGATCTGGCGGCTCGCCAGCAGGCTGAAGCCGCCGGGCATCAACATCGCGATCAGCATGACGCTGGCCAGCATTACGCCAAACGCCATACCGGCGCTCTCGATCCAGTCCTTGTTGTCCACGAGGCGGATCACCGTCGAATTATCGATGGTTTTCACGAACACGTGGATGTCTTCCCTGGGCAGCGTCCTGAGCCGAAAGTCCATCCCGTTCCCACTCCTGGAGCCCGAATGTCCTTCCGAATTGCCCACTGCCAGCCAGTCAAACAATGCCGCCAAACTTGTCATGACTCTGTTCCTCATTCTCCGCACTCATCTAGCCATTAGCCGTTCCAACGCCCGCAGCACCGCACTGCGTGACGCCGGGTTCCGTCTCGTCTCTGCCGCCGTTGGCTTGACCACATGCTTGGTCAAGATCCGGGCCTCGCCTCTTTGGCCGAGTGCCCGAAATACTGTTTTGACCTTACGGTCGTCGAACGACTGGAACGCGATGACCACCAGGCGCCCGCCGGGGACCAGATGCCGCGGAGCTTGCTCCAGCAGGGCATCCAGTTGCCCGGGCTCGTCATTCACTGCCATGCGCAGCGCTTGAAAAACCCGCGTAGCCGGGTGTATTTTCCCGGTTCGAGGCACGCACGATGCCACAACCTGCGCCAGTTGCGCAGTTTCTGTCATCGGGCGTGCTCGAACCAGTGCCCGGGCTATTTTTTCCGCTAGGTTTCTCCTTTCGTCTGCCAGTAATACAAATAGATCGGCCAGTTCCCGCTCGGTGGCGCGGTTGACCAGGTCCCACGCGGTCAACTCCTGACCGCGGTCCAGACGCATATCGATGGGACCGTTCTGCTGCAACGAAAACCCGCGCTCCGGCGTCGTGAGCTGCATGCGGCTGACACCCAGGTCCGCCAGGATTCCATCCACCTGTTCCAAGGCCAGTTGGTGCAAAGTGGCGCCGAGGGACGAAAACGAACTCTGCCGGAAGGTGATCTTGTCCGCCAAGCCGGCCGCTCTGGCTTGGGCCAGGGCCAGCGATTCGGCGTCGCGGTCGAGCGAGATGACGCGCCCGGAGTCCAATTTCTCCGCAATCGCCAGGGTGTGCCCGCCGAGGCCGGCCGTGCAATCCACGTACACGCCGCCGGGACGGATCGCTAGAAAGCTGAGGGCCTCGTTCGACATCACCGAGAAGTGGTCCATGGGTC
>JBBQLF010000146.1:0-8853 GCA_038327695.1 Bryobacterales bacterium | reverse complement strand
GCCGGCTTTGCCGAAGCTCCTCACCGGTGGCCGGCATCGCTGTCGTCGCTCCTCCTCGCCGGCGGCCGGGCGGCGCTCGCAACGCGGCCACGGGAGTATTTCAGCAGCCTGCTAGTCCGCCTCAGCCGCCCTGGAGCGTCTTTAGGATCTCCGCCCGCTGCTTGCCCCGCGCATCGGCCTCCAGCCTCTTCAGCGCCAGTCCGGCGATGTCCCGGTGATGGAGATTGTGCCCCATGCCGGCCTGCTGCAAGTCCAGCCAGAGTTGATGGACGCGCTCAATATCCTCCGGCCAGAGCCTGGGCGGATGCGGCCCGAGGTTGACGAAGAACGCTTTCGCTGCCGGGTCGTCCGGCACAATCTCCAGCGGCATGGCCGGCCTGGGCTCGGGCAGCAACTCCCAGTGGAGCCCCACGGCGTGCCCTTGTTGGGCGGCGCTCAGCCGGGGCGAGTTGCCCACGACGATGCGCGACGATTCCAGGCGCGCCGCCGTCTGCACAATCGAAGAGAGGGGATCCTTGCCGGGCACGGTCAACAACTTCACCGTCTTGCCCGCCTTTTCGGCCAGCTCTACGCAGCGCGTGAACAGCTCGCTTTCCCGATCTGTGAACTCGCTGTCCTCATCCGAGATGGACACCACGACAATGTCCATCTGATCGGTATTGGTCTTCTCAATCACCCGCTTCAGGTGGATCAGCCGGTTCGGGTTGCGCACCGGCACCAGCACGTTGCCCGGCCGCACTTCCAGCGATTCATGGGAGATGTCGTCACTGCCTTCCAGCCGGAACTGCTCGTGGTGCGCCGTAGAGTCCGCGCCCGCCAGCCTCCGCCTGTTCAGCTTCTCCGAAATGGTGAAGAGAGTGAAGAACGCCACCGTGAAGGCCAATCCCCAGATGGTGGCGATCTGTTTCGTCAGCACGTTCGTGATGGCCAGAACGAACAGCGAGAGGGCAATGAGTCCCAGTCCAACCGGATACTCGCGCCCGCCAAAATTCACGTTCAGCGGCACTTTCCACTCGCGAGGACGCTTGTCCTTGAACCGCAGGATCAACACCGAGGTTGCATTGAAGGCAAACGACCACACCACGCCAAACGCATAGGCCTCGCCCAGCAAATACACGTTGCCGCGGGAGAGCAAAATCGTCACCAGTTGCAACAGCACGATCATGTTCACGATGCGGAACGTAGTGCCGTATTTCTTATGCGGCTTGCGGAACCATACGGGCAGGACGTTGTCTTCCGCCACGCGGTTCAGCACGCCATTGGACCCGATGATGGACGTATTCACGGCGCCGGAGAGGATCAGCGCGCCCACGAAGACGACGAAGGCGTGAAAGGCGATGCGCAGGGGCATGGGGCCCGCCAGGTGCATGGCCAGGCCGCCGATCATGTTGTTCAGGAAGGTCTTCCGGGCGTCATCCGGGATAATCATGACCGCGAAGAACGAGACCAGCGACGTGAACAGCAGCGAGTAGATGAAGATGACCAGTCCGGCGCGCTCCAGGTTCTTCAGCTTCGGGTGGGCGATCTCACGATTGACCTGCGCCAGCGATTCCTCGCCCGACATGGCCAGCAGTGAGTGGCCCAGGCCCACCAGCACGGCGATCATGGGGATGGACATCGCCCAGGACTCCGGCAGCCAGCCCAGCGACTCTTTGTTCAAGTGCAGGTTGCCCAGAGTGGGCGCCGGCACCGCCTGGAACCCCTGCACCAGCAACGTGTAGAGCGACCAGAGGATCAGCATCACCACCATCACGGTGGTGATCTGCATAATGCGCAGCGCCTTGTGGCTGGACTCGTGAATCCCGATGGTGTTCTTCCACCAGAAATACACTGTCACCGCGATGGCAAACACCACCGTGAATGACGGTGCGTGGATCGCGTTCTGGATGTGCAGGAAATGCTCGGCTGATTCATTGATCAGCCCTGAGATGTAGAGGCCCGCCGAGACGGCGCTGATGGGCCCGGTGAGCACGTAGTCAAACATCAGGGCGGAGACGGCCAGCTTGGCCATCCAGGAGCCCATGGCCTCGTGAACCACCCGGTACACACCGCCGCGCACGTACATGGCGCAGCCCTCGACATAGACGGCTCGCACCGCATACGAGAACAGCATGATGGCCAGGATGAACCAGGGCGCCGCTTTGCCGATGGCCTGCTCCGCGATGCCGCCCACGTAGAAGGCGGAAGAGGCCAGATCAGAGAGAACAATGGCGGCGGCGCGCCAGAAGGAGATGAACGAAAGGGCTACGGTGGAGGCGATGACGACGCGGTTGCGCGTGACCGCCGGCGTAGATGAGATTTCCACGACGGGCTCCTTGTGCGCGGGCCCTATCAATAGCACCGCGACTCTTCAATTCGCCTGCGAGGTTAGCTGACGGGCTCGGGCTGAAAAGTACCCTACGGTGATTGCTCACCGATGCGCCCCAGAGTTGGGTCCCCCGCCCCTTCCCTCCTGGGAAGAGTTCGGCAGATTTCAGATTAACATTTCAGTTCAGCGCCGCACCGTGAATATCACCAGGTACTGCTTGCCTGGCGTGTGCTCGATGGACTCCACCAGTTGGAAGCCGGAAGACTCCACTTCCTTCACCACGTCGTCCTTGTCGATGCGGATATGCTCCATGGCATTGGCGCCCGCCGGCATGGCGCCGGGCCGCTTGTAGTAGTCCACGATGACGAAGCGCCCTCCCGGTTTGAGCCCGCGCCGGATGCTGGCCAGCATCTCTTTCGGGTAGTCGTAGTGGTGATAGGCGTCCACCGTGACGGCCAGGTCACACGAGCCAGGCGGCAGTTTGGCGTCCCGCTCCGTGCCCAGAAGATAGGTCACGTTGGCCAGTTGCGCGTTCTGCTTCTTCGCGCGCTCCAGGAAATCCGGGAAAATGTCCTCGGCCATCACCTTGCCGCCCGCGCCCACGGCCGCACTGAACAACGGCAGCATGGCGCCGCCGCCTGTGCCGAGATCGGCCACCGTCGTGCCCGGCCGCACGTGCAGCGCCTGCACAATCGCTTCACCCTTCAACCGTTCCGCCCGGTCCGCCGCCGCCAGATTGCGGAGCATCCCTTCGCGCTGCTCCACGGTCTGGTAGCTCTTGTTGGCGCTTTCGGCCACCTGCGCGGCGAGCGTGGCCGCCGCGGCGAGAATCAGCAGCAGGGTCTTCATCAGATCCCACGCTCGATTGGCATGGCCAGGGGCGGCTCCACCATGAACGGCAGTTTGGCCATCTGCTCCACAGCGCTCCGCACAGCGGCCTCTTGCGACGTCTCCAGCGTGATGACAAACGGCAGATTTTGCTTATCCAAATCCGGCACCTGGAGGACCGCGTCAATGGAGATCCCCTGCGCGGCCAGAATCGACGACAGATCACGAATGATGCCTGGCTGGTCCGTGATGCGGAACCGCAGATACCACGCTCGCATCTGGAGCCCCATGTCGAGCGGCTTGCCTTCCGCCAGATCCGTGAAGCCGAACGGCGGCACACAGTGCGCCGGCGCCGGCCGCAGATTCCGGGCCACGCGCATCAGGTCACTCACCACGGCCACGCCCGTCGGCAGCGGACCCGCGCCGCGCCCGTAGTAGAACGTATCCTGGCCGAACGCGCCCCGGCTCCAGACCGCGTTGTAGACTCCGCGCACACCCGCCATGATGGCGTCCAGCGGAAGCAGCGCCGGCCGCACGCTGACAAACAGCCCGTCGCCCTGGCGCCGCGCCGAGGCCAGCAGCTTGATGGTGCAGCCCAGTTGCCTGGCGTACAGGAAGTCAGCCGGCGAGATCCGCCGGATGCCCTCGGCGAAGATATCGGCCGGCTGAATCCGCACACCAAAGGCGATGGAGGTCAGCAGCGCCAGCTTGTATCGCGCGTCAAATCCATCTACGTCTGAGGTGGGGTTGGCCTCCGCGTAGCCCAGTTTCTGCGCCTCGGCCAGCACGTCGGCGAACGCCGAACCGTGCTGCTCAATCTCGGTAAGGATGTAGTTGCTGGTGCCGTTCAGAATCCCGAACAGGGTCTCCACGCGATCGCCGGCGATGCCTTCGCGCAGGACGGCATGAATCGGAATACCGCCGCAGACACTGGCCTCCATCGCCATGGCGACGCCACGCGCCGCGGCCTGCTGCCAGATGGCGATCCCGTCCTGCGCGATCAGGTCCTTGTTGGCCGTCACCACGGACTTGCCGTTGGCGATGGCGCCCTCCAGCACCTGCCGCGCCACGGTAGTGCCGCCGATCAACTCCACCACGATATCCAGATCGGGCTGTTTCACCAGTTCGCGCCAGTCCTCGGTAATCAGCGCCGGCCGCAGACCCGCCGGCAGGGTTCTGGTCCTTGCGTCGAGAGAACAGATCGCCGCCACGTTGAGGCGAAATCCGAGCTTGGCGGTAATCTGGGCGGCGTTTTCAGCCAAAATAGTAAGTGTGCCGCCCCCCACGTTCCCGAGGCCGACGATGCCAACATTGACGTCTTGCATTACCAGACATCTTAGCAAGTGGTGCGCCGTCGCCTTCTGCGCCGCCACACTGCTGGCCCAGGAGCAGGAGAGCCGAAGACCCTCGGATCCGGACCCCGTACGCCGGCTCCCGAACGGCAAAAGCCAGGCGGAAGAGATCCTCAAGGCCGACTACGACGAGAACCTCAAGGACCTGGATAAGATTCGCCGGCTGACAGAAGGCGTCGAAGCGGACCTGCGCAAGAACGACCGCCACGTGCTCTCGCTTAAGGCCCTCAAGGATCTCGCCGAAATCGAGAAGCTCACGCGCCGGGTCAGGGGCCGCATGCGGAGATACTGAAGGTTGTAAACTGTCTTCGATGAGTGACACTAGAGAAAAAGCCCAATTGATGAGCGCCTCCGAGATCGACAGGACTCTGGTTCGTCTCGCCCACGAAGTGCTCGAAAAGACAGACAACGTAGCCAACCTGGCATTCATCGGCATCCGCCGCCGTGGCATCCCCATTGCCCAGCGCCTGGCTAAGAAGATCGAATCCCTGGAGAAGATCAGCATTCCCGTGGGCATTTTGGACATCAAGCTCTACCGGGACGATCTCACGACGGTGGACGACAAGCCGGTTGTCAGCGATACCCAGATCGACTTCTCCATCGCCGGCAAGGACGTCGTCCTGATGGACGACGTGCTCTACACCGGCCGCACCATCCGCGCCGCCCTGGACGCACTGTTTGAGCGGGGCCGCCCGGCGCACGTCCAACTGCTGGTCCTCATTGATCGCGGCCACCGCGAACTGCCCATTGAGGCGCAATACGTCGGACGCAAGATCCCCACCTCTTCGCGCGAGATTATCGAGGTGAAGTTGATGGAAGTGGACGAAGTGGAAAAAGTCCTCCTGGTGGAGAAGGCCGGCTAAGGGGCTCACTGCCATGCCCAAAGGACTGCTCGGCATCGAGGGACTGGAGCGCTCCGAGATCGAACAGATTCTCGAGAGGGCCAAAGCGTTCCA
The DNA here is from genome assembly GCA_038327695.1 of Bryobacterales bacterium. Lineage (GTDB taxonomy): Bacteria > Acidobacteriota > Terriglobia > Bryobacterales > Bryobacteraceae > Paludibaculum. The sequence goes on along the minus strand of JBBQLF010000146.1, from coordinate 3,409 downwards.
GCCGCACGGCGGCCAAACGTTCGGCAAGGTCAACACGTGCACCGGCCGCATGGTGGTCAATCTCTTCTTTGAAAACTCCACCCGCACGCGTTCGAGCTTCGAAATCGCGGCCAAGCGCCTGGGCGCGGAGACGATGTCCATCACCGCGTCGGGCTCCAGCGTCACCAAGGGCGAGAGTCTGGTGGATACGCTCAACACCCTGGTGGCGATGCGCCCCTCAGCCATCGTCATGCGCCACGCCGCCTCCGGTGCGCCGCACTTCCTGGCGCGCCATCTCACCACGCCCATCGTCAACGCCGGCGACGGCACGCACGAGCACCCCACGCAGGCCCTGCTGGACGCGCGCACCATCATGGACCGCTGCGGCCGCCTGGACGGGTTGCGAGTGGCCATCATCGGCGATATCGCGCACTCCCGCGTGGCCCGCAGCAACATCCATCTGCTCGCCAAGTTCGGAGTGGATCTCGTCCTGTGCGGCCCGCCCGCCCTGGTGCCCAGGGATCTGGCGCGCATCGCCACCGGCATCACCATCGAATACGATCTGCGCCGTGCCGTCCAGGGCGCCGACGTCATCATGATGCTGCGCGTCCAGCTCGAACGCATGCACGAGCCGTCCATGCAATCCGGCGAGTATTTCCGATTTTACGGCCTGCGCCCGGAACACGTCGAGCTGGCTAATCCCGACGCCATCGTGATGCACCCCGGCCCAATGAATCGCGGCCGTGAGATCTCATCCGAGGTGGCCGATTCCCAGCAGTCCATGATCCTCAACCAGGTGGAAAACGGCGTCTCCGTGCGCATGGCCGTCCTCGAAAGGGTTCTCCTGCAGTGAAACTCCTCATTCAGAACGGGCGCGTGATCTGCCCCGAAACCGGCCACGACGCGGTGGCCGACGTACTCATCGAAGATGGCCGCGTCAGTGGCGTGGGCCCGGCGCTGGCGGCCGGTGGCGCCACGGTGATTGACGCCGCCGGCCTCATCGTCGCCCCGGGCTTCATCGACCTCCACGTCCACCTGCGCGAGCCGGGGTTTGAGTACGCCGAGACCATCGAATCCGGCGCGCGCGCGGCGGCCGCCGGCGGCTTCACCACCATCTGCTGCATGCCGAACACGAATCCGGTGAACGACTCCACCACCGTCACCACCTTCATCGTCGAGACCGCGCGCCGCAAAGCCGCGGTCAGCGTGTTTCCCATCGGCGCCATCACCAAAGGCAGCCAGGGCGAAGAGCTGGCCTCCATCGCCTCCATGGTGGCCGCCGGCGCAGTGGCCATCAGCGACGACGGCCGCCCCGTGATGAACGCCCGCGTCATCCGCCGCGCCATGGAGACCGCCCGCGCGCTGGATGTTCCCGTCATCGAGCACTGCGAGGATCTCAACCTCAGCGCCGGCGGCGACATGCACGAGTGCGTCGAGAGCATCCGCCTGGGCCTGCGCGGCATTCCGTCCGCGTCGGAAGACGTCATGGTGGCCCGCGATATCATCCTGGCCGAACTCACCGGCGCCCGCTACCACGTGGCCCACATCTCCACGAAGAACGCCGTCGCCATGGTCGGTTTCGCCAAGCAGCGCGGCCTGCGCGTGACCTCGGAAGCTACGCCCCACCACATCGCTCTGGATACGGGCCACATGAAGCCCTATGACTCCAACTACAAGATGAAGCCGCCGTTGCGTTGCACGCACGATGTCAACGCCTGCATCGACGGCATCGTCAGCGGCGCCATTGACTGCCTGGCCACGGACCACGCGCCCCACGCCGGCGACGACAAGATGCAGGAGTTCGAGAAGTGCCCGTTCGGCATCACGGGCCTGGAAACCGCGCTCGGCATTTCGCTGGAAGTGCTGGTCCACACCGGCAAGATCAGCTTGCCGCGCCTCATCGCGCTGTACACGTCGGAGCCCGCGCGCATCATGGGCTGGAAAAATGAGAATGCCCGCGGCGCGCTGAAACCGGGCTATGTGGGCGACGTCACCGTCTTCCACCCCGAGTATCCCTGGACCTACGACGTGAAGAAGAGCGAATCCAAATCCAGCAATACACCCTTCAACGGGCGGACCTTCCACGGCGGCCCCATCCTCACTATCGTCAACGGCCAGGTGGTCTGGCGGGCGCCGGGATTCTGATGACGCGGGCCATCATTCCGATCCTTCCGTCCCGCTCCCTGGCAGCCACCGAGGTGTTCTATCACACGCTCGGCTTCACCACGGTCAACGTCTACCCCAACTACCTGCTGATGGCCCGCGAGGCCTGCGAACTGCACTTCTTCCTCCATCGGGAAATCGACCCCGCCGCCAACGACCACGGCGCCTACATCCGCATCGACGGCCCAGCCGATCTCCCCGCCGGCCGAGTGCTCGAAACCAAGCCCTGGGGCGTGCGCGAGTGCCACATCATGGATCCCGACGGCAATCTCCTCCGCTTCGGCGCCTACCTGGAATCCAGGTGACCAGGGAGGCTGTCCGGGCACTGCTCAACCGCGACCGTGCCTGGGCCGTCTACGCCCTGGGCGACCTGGCTCCGTTGTCGTTCCCGCACTGTACCTGGTGGCGGACCGGGGAGGCGCTCGGCCTGCTGTATCGCGGCTTCTCCACACCCATATTCTGGGCCGGCGGACCCGTCGCGCTGCCCTTCGACGAGCCCGCGCTGATCCTGCAAATCCGCGAGGAAACACTGCCCGCCATCCACGCCGCGTACCCGCGCGTGACCCTCAGGAAGATGCTCCGTATGGCCCTGGAAGGCACCCCAGAGCCATCGGCGGGCGCGGCCTTAGGGTTGGAGTGTTTGCCCGCTCTCGAACGCCTCTACGCCGCGCCGGACGGCCCTGATTTCTTCCACGCCTCCATGCTGCAACAAGGGGTGTTTTTCGGCGCCTGGCAGGACGATCAACTGGTGGCAGCCGCCGGCACGCACATCCTGAACATCGAGGAATCCGCCGCCGCCATCGGCAACGTGTACACCCACCCAGCTCACCGCGGCCGGGGCCATGCTGCGCGTCTCACCGCCGCCGTCGCGGGCGAGCTGCGCCGCTTGGGCATCGAGACGATTGCCCTCAGCGTGGCCGCCGGCAACGGCGCCGCGATCCGTATCTACACGCGGCTCGGCTTCCGCCCCCACTGCCCGTTCTACGAGGGCTCAGCCGCTACCGGCCATACAGCGTAGCCATCTCGTGCATCCGCGCCGCGATCTCCACGGTGAGTGCCCCCGGCCTCATCCGACACAGCCATACACCCGGCCCGGATTCCGCCCGCACTGCCCGTTCTACGAGGGCTCAGCCGCGCGGCGATCTCCGCAGTGAGTGCCCCCGGCCTCATCCGCCACAGCCAGTTTGTCCCCAACGTGGAAGGCATGTTCATGCGCGCCTCCGTGCCCAGGCCCAGCAGATCCTGCACCGGGAAAACCACCGTGTTG
>JBBQLF010000145.1:0-8861 GCA_038327695.1 Bryobacterales bacterium | reverse complement strand
ATGAGAGAGGGGGCAACTTGATTTTAGCAAGCGTCGGAAGGCTCATTGGAATCATGACTTTGCTGGCAGCGTCAGCGGGGGCGCAGACGGTGATTCTGGAGTGCGCCGCGAGCACCGGGAAAGGTGGCCAGGTCAGGCTGACCTTCCGCACGGCGGTGGCGGCGGGCATGGAGGTGGCTCAGGCGACTCTGCTGGTGCACTTGCGCCAGGCCGGACCCGCGCCGAAGCGAGTGAAACTGAACGGACGGGCGGCGGCGGTAACCGGGCTGGAACAAGGCTGGATCAGCGTTGCGGTGCCAGGCAAGGACTCGCTGAAGCCGCTGGTGCTGGAGGGCGCGGTGATCGACGGACCGGCAGCGCCTGGTTTTGCACCGTACCTGGCCGTGGAGGGGGCGGCCGGACGGAGGTCGAAGTGAGAGGGTTCCCTAACGGAGGCGCGCGGGCTTGAGCGTCCAGGCTTGGAGACGTGCCAGTTCGAGCAGGCCCTCGGGCGCGAAGCCGGCGGGGTGGATTACCCAGTCGTAGAGCTTGGCGGCATCGGTGCCGATACGTTTTTCCAGCTCCAAACGGCCACGACGGAGCCGTACGGGCGCACCGTCCTGTTGGCCGCCAGCGAGGGTGGCGGCGAAATCCGGAAGGCTCAGACGCTGGCTACCGATGGCGACGCTATCCGGCAGCCGGTGCGACTGGCGGATGAACGCGGCGGCATCGGCAACGGCGCTGGTCCAGGCGGCGCGAGGGATTTCCGGGGCAACCCAGGTAGTGCCCACGCGGCGCAGCGGGCCGTCGACATGGCCGGCGGGCAGCCCCAGGAGCGACAGCAGGAGATCGGCGGGGGAGTAGCCATCGTGGGCGTCGATGCTGCCGGCCAAACGGCGGGCGGCCGAGCCGGGGGCGGCGGAGTCCCGGGCGGCGAAGTACTGCGGCATGTCACGTGCCGTCACGATGCGGACACCGGGCGTCTGGCGGACATGATCGACAAAGGCGAGGAAGAGACGGAAGGCCTGGGCGGAGGATTCGGGCGTCCGCTGGTTTGGACGCTGCCAGAGGGCGCGCTCCGGGTTGGCGCCGTGGCGGAAGTTGACGCCGTCCCAGAACTCCGTGGTGACGAATTCGGTGGGATGGTAGTAGGTCTGGACGATCCCACCGCCCCGCTGGCGCAGGGCTGCCACGGCAGCATCAAATTTCCGCTTGGCGTCGTCGAGGGAACGCGGGTCGTCCAGGCCGGTGCGCATCGTATTCGGGCCGAGGTTGTAGATGTAGAGCAGGCCGCCGTACCAGAAGGGCTGCTGGTCGAAGTTGACGTGCGAACCATCGTCCATGTAGACGGGCACACCCCATTGGCGGAGAGCGAGGTTGGCCTGGGGCGCCCACGAATTGCCGGGTTGTCCGTAACAACTGGGCGTCACGCCGAAGAGGCGCTGGAGGTCCCGCAGGCCGGGCTCTTCCCGGCGCGTGAACTCGGCAGCGCCGTCGAGCAGGCCCATCTCGGCGAGATACTCGGCGGGCGCCGGGTGGATGCTGTGGTAGTTGGAGTGGTAGCCGATGTCGTGGCCGGCGAGGGCGCGGAGGACGTCCTGACGGCCCCGCTGCTCCAGCACGCGGGCCTTTTCGCCGACGATCTTGAAGGTGGCGCGGACGCCACGCTGGGTCAACTCCCGGGCGAGGCGGAGCGCCGCATCGTCGGCGCTGGGCTCGATGTAGTCCTCGGTGTCGAACCAGAGCAACCAGTAGATGGGCGGCTCGGCGGCGCGGGTGAGCGTCGAGGCCAGGACGAGGAACGCGATCAGGAGTTTCATAGTTCAACCTGCCAGTCCGGGGACGCCGCCCATGGTGCGGGCGGCTTTGACGGCACGTAGAATGGCCGTCGCGACGGCTTCTCCGGCGGCGACGCCGAGGGAGTCTACCGAGGCCGCCAGCGTGCCGCAGGAGAGGGCGAAGGCGAGGTCGCCATCCATGGAGGTATGAACGGGCGAGATGGCGCGCACGAAGCCGTGGTGGGCCATCTGGGCGACCTTGGCGGCCTCCACCTTGGTGAGACGCGCGTTGGTGGCCACCACGGCCAGTGTGGTGTTCTCGCGTTTCAGCCCGCCTGTGGCGCCGTGCGCTTTCATCCATTCGGCGGAGTTGAGGAACTCCCGCGATTCGGCGGCCTTGCGGGCCCCGGCGACGATCCTTCGCGTGTCCGGGTGGACCACGTCGCCGGCTGCGTTGACAACCACCAGCGCCGAGACCAGCACCCCGCCGGGCAACGTGACCGTCCACGAGCCGGCGCCGCCCTTCATGGCGTTCTTCATGCCCATCAACTTGCCGATCGTGGCGCCGGTGCCCGCGCCGATGCAGCCTTCAGCGACGAGGGCATCCGAGGCGGCGGCAGCGGCGGCTTTGCCCATCTCACGGGTCGGCCGGACACCGGCCTTGCCGATGCCCAGGTCGTAGAGGATGGCGGCGGGCACGATGGGCACCACGCCGGCGCCCGTCGGAAAGCCGATCCCCATCTGTTCCAGGAAGCGCCGCACGCCGCTGGCCGCCTCCAGGCCATAGGCACTGCCGCCGGCGAGCACGACGGCGTGGATGGCGCTTGTGATGTGAAACGGGCTCATGACGTCCATTTCCTCGGTGCCGCTGGCGCCGCCGCGGATGTCGCAGCCGGCCACCGCGCCCTTCTCGCAGAGCACCACCGTACAACCGGTAAGGGCGTCGAAATCTGAGGCGTGTCCGACTTTGACGCCTGGGATATCCGTCAGGCCTTTCATTCGCCGCTTGTCCCTCCGCTCCCGTATGCTAGCATCAAACTTCAAGGGGATCACCCTGTTTTGCTGGAAATCCTCAAGGCTCCGATCCTCACATTCCAAGAGTTCGTCCTGCTGTCCGGGCGCGCCTTTCGCGGCATATTCCGGAAGCCCTACTATTGGGACGACGTCTTCATCCAGATGGATCTCATCGGGGTGGGCAGTCTGCCGGTGGTGCTGCTGACGGGTTTTTTCAGCGGCGCGGTGATGGCGTTGCAGATGTCGCGGGCACTGCAGAGGTACGGGGCCACCAGCCAGGTGGGCATGATTGTGGCGATCACACTGGTGCGCGAGATGGGGCCGGTGCTGACCGCGCTTATGGTGGCGGGGCGCAACTCGTCCGGCATGGCCAGCGAGTTGGGCTCCATGAAGGTGACCGAACAGATCGACGCCATGCGGGCGCTGGGCACAGACCCGGTGCTGAAACTGGTGAAACCGCGGCTACTGGCCACAGCTTTCGTGCTGCCACTGCTGACCGTGCTGGCCGATTTCCTGGGCCTGGTCGGCGGCAATCTGGTGGCCTGCCGCATGCTGCATTTGAGTACGGACACCGAATACTGGAGCAGTGCCTGGCAGGCCATCGAATACGATGACATAGCCCAGGGATTGTTGAAGCCCTTCGTCTTCGCCATCGTGCTGTCTCTAGTGGGCTGTTTCTATGGCATGCGCACAACTGGCGGCACGCAGGGCGTGGGCCGGGCCACCACGCAGGCTGTTGTCGTGGCCTCCGTCTGGGTGGTCGTGCTGACCTTCATGATCGGCCGCATTTTCGTGACAATGTGACATGGATCAGCTCGCCGGCAACCCCATCCTGGTTTTTCGAAACGTCAGCTTCGGTTTTGGCGAAACGCTGGCCCTGCACGACGTGAGTTTTGAGCTGAACCGGGGCGAGACCCTGATCATTCATGGCGCGGCGGGCAGCGGCAAGACTGTGCTGCTGAAGATTGCCTTGGGCCTGCTGCGGCCCCTGTCGGGCCAGGTTCTCTTATTCGGCCAGGACGTGACCGGTTTTACCGAGCGTCAGTGGTTTGACATGCGGAGCCGCATCGGCGTCCTGTTCCAGGAGGGCGGGCTGTTTGACTCACTTTCCATTGAGGACAACGTGGGCTATCCGCTGGTGAACCAGCCCCTGCTGCGGGTGCCGGCGGAAGAGGTGGCACCGCGCGTGGAACAGTCCCTGGAGTTCGTTGAACTCGGCCATACGCTGGAGAAGTTCCCGAGCGAACTCTCCGGCGGGATGAGGCGGCGGGTGGGGATCGCGCGCGCAATCGTGACGCAACCGGAGCTAATGCTGTACGACTCACCGACGGCTGGACTGGACCCAATCACCGCCAACACCATCATGGCGTTGATCGTGAAGGGCCGCGACGTGCGCCACGCCTCAACGCTGATTGTGACGCACCGCCACCAGGACGGGGAAATCCTGGAACGCTACCGTTATGACATGAGCTCGGCCAAGCTGCGCCAGGCGCAGAACGCCGGCCAGGGCACACGATACCTCGTGCTGCGGGACGGCGAGATTGCGTTTCTTGGCTCACCGCCGGAGTTCGACGCCTGCGGTGACGCCTACGTGGCGAAGTTCAGCAGCCAGTAGGGCACCGGACATGGGATTCTAAGGAGACAGAGCAATGGCTGCATCAAACAAAGTCGGATGGGCGCAACTCCGGGTGGGCCTGATGTCGCTGGCCGCGCTGATGATCCTGGCGCTGCTCGTTTTCCTGCTCACCGGCGCCGACAACCCATTTGAATCGAAGACCTACCTCTATACGTATATGTCCGATTCTGCGGCGCTGGCCGAAGGCTCGGCCGTGCGATTGAACGGGATCCTGATCGGCAAAGTGAAAACCGTCGAACTCAGCGGAGATCAGAACAACGCCCGCGCTATTCGGATGAGGCTCCAGTTGGAGGCGCGCTATCTGGCGCTGGTGCCGAACGATTCGGTGGTCGCCTTCAGCGCCGAGAATGTCCTGGGCGCCAAGTTCCTCAACATCAAGCGCGGCTCTTCGCCCACGCCGATCCGCGCGGGCCAGGAATTGAAGGCCAGAGACGAAAAGGATTTTCTGGAGATCATGCAATCTGCGATGCCGCTGCTGGAATCGCTCCAATCCATCCTGGGGCGGATCAACAAGGTGGTGGCGCAGGTGGAATCGGGACAAGGCAGCATCGGAAAGCTGCTCTACGATGCCTCGATCTACAATCGGGTGGATTCGATGCTGGGCGACGTGCAGAAGGTGACCCGGGCGCTGAGCGAGGGCAAGGGCACGGCGGGCAAGCTGCTCTATGACGAGGGCCTGTATGACGATCTGCATAGCACGCTCGCCCGCGTGGACAGCCTGGCGGAGGGCTTGCAGAAGGGTGAGGGCACGGCCGGCAGGCTACTGAAAGACCCGGCTCTGTACGACGATCTGCGCAAGACCACCGCGGAACTGCGCACGCTGGCCGCGGACCTCAATGCCGGCAAGGGCACCGCAGGCAAGCTGCTGAAGGACGATACGTTGCACAAGCGGCTGCTGGCCACGCTGGACAATCTCAACGGCACCGTGGACAAGCTGAACGCCGGCCAGGGCACAATCGGGCAATTGATGGTGAATCCGGCGCTGTACGAGAGTCTCACGGCGACCTCGGCAGAGGTACAGGCGATGATGAAGGACTTCCGCGCCAACCCGAAAAAGTTCCTGACAATCCAGTTGAAGTTGTTCTGATGGGCGGCCGGTTTCTCGCAGTCAACGCCGACGATTTCGGCTTCACGCGCGACGTCAACTCGGGCATTGTGGCTGCGCACGTGCAGGGGATTCTCACGTCCACGACGCTGATGGCAAACGGGGCCGCGTTTGACGATGCGGTGCGATTGTCGAACGAGGTGCGAACTCTGGACATCGGAGTTCACCTCGTCTTGGTGGGCGGCCATTCGCTGCTGGAGCCGGCGCGGCCGCTTCCGGAGTCCGTACCAGCCCTGTTGCAGGCAATTGCGTTGCGCCGCATCCGCGTCTACGACGAACTGCGTGCGCAGATGCTCCGGATTATCGAGGCGGGGATCCGGCCCAGCCACGTGGACACGCACAAGCACACGCACCTGTTTCCGCCAGTGCTGGATGCGCTGGCGCGGTTGGCGGAGGAGTTCGGCGTCCTGTGGGTTCGCCGGCCGTTCGACTTGCCGATCACGGGTTCGCCGGCCGAAATCCCGTGGGGTAAGCGCACCATGAACTGGGCGTTCCGGTCCGTGCGTGGCCAGTTTCACGCCAAGCTGGCACGGCACAACTGCCGGACCACCGATTGGTTTGCCGGCTTCCAGATTACCGGCCGCCTGCAAAGTGAGGATCTAATCCATCTCCTGGCCCACTTGCCGGAAGGCACCACGGAACTTATGGTCCATCCGGGCCATTGCGGCGACGAACTGAAACAGGCGCGTACGCGGCTCAAGGAGAGCCGCGAGGCGGAGTTGAGAGCGCTGGTGGATCCGAGGGTCAAAGACGCTGTGCGGGCAGCAGGCATTACGCTCACGCCCTACAGCCGGATGGGTGCCTATTTGCCGTAGAAGGCGGCGTTCTTGGCGGCGAAGTCGGACCACTTCTCCGGCAGATCGTCGAGCGCGAAGATGGCCGACACCGGACAGACCGGCACACAAGCACCGCAGTCGATGCACTCCACCGGGTCGATATAGAGCAGTTCAGCTTCGGCGAATGCCGCTTCGTCCTTCTTCGGGTGGATGCAGTCTACGGGACAGGCGTCCACACACGCGGTGTCCTTGGTGCCGACGCACGGTTCAGCGATTACATAGGCCATTGTCAGTCCCCTCTTTTCGGTGCAAGTTTGCGCAACCCAGGCGTAGAACCCAAAATATAGCACAGGACCCAAAGTGGAACAATTTTCGGGGTTTGGGGCCTGATCTGCACGTTCTGCCGCCTACTGGATCAGGCGCTTGAGCCGCGCCAGAGCTTTCCCGGCCGGCTCATACCCGGGCTCGATATCGAGGGAGTGGGCGAAGCACTCCTGGGCCTTCCGGTAACACTCAATGGCTGCGTAGGCGCGCCCAAGGTTGTACCAGGGGAAGTGGAATGTGGCATAGCGCAGGCTCATGGTGGCCTGCTCCAGCCAGGGGATCGCCTCGCGGGCTCGCTCCAGTTCAATGAGGTAGGCACCGATGTCGTTGTAGGGATTCCCGAACGACGGGTCTACTTCGATGGCCTTCTTGCACTCCGATATGGCGTCCTCCAACCGTCCTTGAAACCGGTAGGTCCAGCCCAGATAGGTGTAGGCTTCCGCAGTCGGATGGATGGTGATCGACCTGCGATAGAGATCGACGGCGAGCTCCCACTCGCCCTGCATCTGAAGCTGATAGGCGCGCTGGAAAAGGTCCAGCGCCATCTGCAAACGTGCATCTTCCATGGCGTCTGACTGCGGCAGCCAGCCTGAAACCGAATTGTACAACCAACTACAGGTCAATGGGTTAGAATGTCCTCATGATTCCCAAGGTGCGAAAGGCGGTCTTTCCCGCCGCAGGCCTCGGCACACGCTTTCTGCCTGCCACCAAAGCGATGCCGAAAGAGATGCTGCCGCTGGTGGACAAGCCGCTCATCCAGTACGGTATCGAAGAGGCGATTCAATCGGGCATCACCAACGTCGTGATTGTCACCGGCCGCGGCAAGACCGCCATTGAAGATCATTTCGACGTCAGCTTCGAGTTGGAGCATCTGCTGGAATCTAAGGGCAGAACCGAGCTACTGGAGGCAGTGCGCAGCATCTCCGGCATGGTGGACATCGCCTACGTGCGCCAGAAAGAGGCGCTGGGACTGGGCCATGCCATACTGCGGGCGCGCGATTTGGTTGGTCCGGAGCCTTTCGCGGCCGTTCTTTCCGACGACGTGATCGATGCGGAGAAGCCCTGCCTGCGACAACTCATGGACGTTTATGAGTACTTCGGTTGCTCTGTGGTGGCCCTGATGGAAGTGCCGCCGGATCAGATCTCAGCCTACGGCGTCGTGGCGGCCGATCCGGTTGCGCACGAGGGGATGGCCGGGCGGCTGTTCCGAATCAAGGACTTGGTCGAGAAACCGAAGGCCGGCGAAGAGCCGTCGAACCTGGCGATCATCGGCCGCTACATCCTCACACCGGAGATCTTCACCGCGCTCGATGGCACTGAACCGGGCCGCGGCGGCGAGATCCAGCTGACCGACGGCTTGCGGCACCTGCTGCGCAGCCGGCCCATCTACGGGATGAAGTTCGAGGGCCGGCGCTTCGATGCGGGTGACAAGCTCGGCTTCCTGAAAGCCACCGTCGAGTTCGCGCTGAAACGCTCCGATCTCGGCGAGATGTTCCGGGACTACCTGCGCGGCCTGAAAGTGTGAGGTGTGCGCATTGACCCCCGTTCCCTTTGAATTACCACTTCGTCCGAGCGAGGCAGCGGTCCTGGCCGAGCTAATCTATGAGCAGTCCGGGGGGCGCCCGCTCACCGATGATGTGCGCAACCGCCTCGCCGGGCGCGCCGCCACTCTGGGCATAACTAGCGTGCGGCCCTACTTCGGGTCGTTGCAGGAAGATGCCGTGCAGGGCTCAGCCTACTATCTGGCCGTGGACGGGCTGTCTTCCGGTAAGGCCGAGCCGTTGCTGTTACACCTGGCGCCGGCGACGGCCGCGGGCGGCGGCTTGCACCCCCATCCGTTACTCATTGGGAGGATGCGGCCCGGCGGTGGACGGGAAATTATCATGACCGCTACGCCGTTCGGTCCGTCCGATCACGGCACCATCGCCTTGTTCGCAGAATCGGCCGGCCGGTGCTTCTTGCCACGGCCGCATGGAGCGATGACGGCGCTCCGCGCGGAGCTGACTGAACCCGGGGCGGCAGCTCCGGTGGCTTTCCAGGCGTTCCAGGCCATTTCCCGGTCTTCAGGGCGTCAACTGGCCGCAATCCTGCTGCCTGCTGACGCGCGCTGTTTCTGGGAGATGGTTTGGGCCGCGATCCGGACCGGGTATCGGGAAAACTACAGCGCCGGGGGACCGTTTGTGGCGGAAACGGCCCGGCTTTTTACGTTTTTCACGGCGCAGGTCAAGGCGATGGAGGAGTTGGTGGAG
>JBBQLF010000144.1:0-8907 GCA_038327695.1 Bryobacterales bacterium | reverse complement strand
TTCCTACCAGGCCTGTACCTGTGGAAAACTCGCATTTCGGGGCGGTTTTGATTATTTCACACGTTCTGACGCGCGCGGCTCGGAACGGGACCGCGCGCGTCAGGGCGAGATTGTGGATGCGCACTCGTTCAGGCGGTCATGGCACTAGGAGCGCCCAGAAACACGATTCAGGAGTGTGTCATAGACGCTGGCGTAGGCGTTCACCGTGGTATCGAGACTGAACCCGGAGACAGCGCGGGCGCGGCCGGCCGAACCATGAAGGAGCAGAGTGCCGGGTTGAGTGATATACGCCTCAATGGCGGCGGCTAGCGCGTGAGGCTGGGCGGGCGGCACCAACGTGCCAGTCTGGCCGGGCAGCACCAGCTCCGGAGTGCCGCCGACGCCGGTAGCCACGATGGGTAAGCCGCAAGCCATGGCCTCGAGAACGGTATTGGAGATCCCCTCTCCGAGGGACGGGAGCACGAAAAGATCGATGGTTTGCAGCCAGGAGAGCACATCGGGCTGCTCTTCAGCGAACCAGGCGGCCTCGATGGCGCCGCCGGCGCGAAGTTGCGCCTCCAGGGCCTGGCGCAACGGCCCGCCACCGACAATCAGCAGGCGCAGGCGGCTCGCCCAATCGGGACGTTGGCGGCGGAGCAGGAGGAACGCCTCTACCAGAGAGGCCTGATCCTTGACCGCCACAAGGCGTCCGACTGTGCCGATGACAAAAACGCCTGGGCCGGCAAACCCAGGCGGTGTCTCCGGGCGCCGGGATGGGCCGCGAGGTTGAAAACGGACGGTATCGACGCCGTTGCAGATATGACGAACGCGGCCAGGCTGGACTCCGATGGTCCGGACGAGCCACTGGGCCAGATCGCGACTGACGGCGATGTACTGATGGACCAAGGGGCGCGTAGCCCGGCGAAAGAGGTTGTAGCGGAAACTCGTGCCGTCGAGATCGTAGGTATCCCGGCCGTGCTCGCCATGCACCCGGCGGGGCACGCCGGCCATCCATGCCGCCCACTGGCCCTCCAGGGGGCCCAGATTGCGGCTGTGAAAGATGGCCGGCTGGAGGCGCAGCAGGTGATGGCGGAGTCCGGACAAATAGGAAAACGACTTGCCGGGGGGCTTGTGCAGGGCGACCATCTGGACATCGGAGCGTTGCAGGCGGGCGCGGAAAGAGTCGTCGTAGCCGTTGATGCAGAGGATGGCGTGACGGAAGCGATCCTCGGGCAGGCGATTGATGAGGGTGACGATCACCTGCTCCATTCCGCCGAGACGGAAGGCATTGACGAAGTGGGCGATCAGCGGACGGGGATCCTGGACGGGAGGCATGGGGAAACCACTACAGTAGACCACGATCCCGCAGGAGGAAGGACGGAAGTTGTGCGCCGGGCACAAGTAGACCGGCGGCCTGCAGCGCCCCTGAACAGGTCTCGACTGACACGCCCCGCCGTCACTGTCCAGCCCCGCGAGTTCCGCTGATTGTTTCCAGCCGCATACAGCGGTTCGTTTGAGTTGATCTGGCCGTTGTGTGATACTACTGGGGGTTCACTCAGAGTCATGCCGTTACGCGCTACGCTGTCGAAAGTCATCAGCCAGTCCCCGTTTCTATCATTCCTCAATCACGGCAAGGGGCAGCTTCTGTTCCGTCTTGGACTTAGCCGCCACCATTCCGGCGCGACGCATTACGGGCTCCGGCTGGAGCAGTCCATTGCATACATTGATGAAGTTGTGGCCGGCTACCTGCAGTATGGGCTGGCGGATGGCGAGACAATCGCGGGCAAGGACATTTTGGAGGTGGGCCCGGGCGATTCACTGGGGGTCGCACTCCGCCTGTACGCCATGGGAGCCAACTCGGTAGTGTGCCTGGACGGTTTTGCGCCAGAAATCAACCGCGCGAAATGCACTGCGATCTATCGAGCCCTTCTAGAGAGAATGCCCCTGGAGGAGCGGACGCGCGCCGAGAACGCCATCCAGAGTCAGACAGACACGGAAACAATATTTCACGAGAGATGTATCCGGTACCTGACATCCCTCCCAATAGAAGGCGCGGGTAAGATCCTGCCACCCCGCTCATTCGATCTAATTCTTTCCAGGGCGGTGCTGGAGCACGTGGGCGACTACCCGCGGGCGTGGTCTTCAATGATCCAGCTCCTTCGCCCGGATGGCGCTATGTGGCACAAGATCGACATGAGAAATCATCGCCTCTTCGAGGGGATTCACCCGCTCTACTTTCTGACCATTGCGGAACCTCTCTGGCGCGTTGTCTCCTCGCCGGACCCCACGCTCAACCGGTTTCTGGCGCCAGCTATCCTGGCGTTATCCAATTCCACTTTCCGCCACACTGCCTCACTCATCACGCATGTCGTTGGCTCGGACGAGTTCAGACCTCACAAGGAGAGTCTGACCACCGGCATTGACTACGGCCAGAAACAACTGGACCTGGTGCGAGGGATTCGCGCGTCGCTTCAGCCGCAATTCAGGGGCCTTGCCGACACGGAGTTGATGATCACCGGTCTATTCCTCGTCAGCCGCGGCCCGGTGCATCCGGCCTGACTGGCCAGACGGCGGACCGCACATTGCCGGCATGGCTCTGGAGCGCACCCGCCCGCCGTTAATTCGAGGATGATTGAATCGACGGAGTCCCGGTTGACAGGAGTTCCGGCAAGAATCCAGGATGAGAGGCGAACGTAAGGCACTGATGCAAAAACTGGTGGACCTGGTGACACTGTGGAGTTTTTCGCTCCTGTTTGAGGGAGCGGTGCAACTGCTGCGCAAGCTGCGGGGCGGGCGCGCCCGCCATGCTTAACGCCTTCAGCGTGGATGTGGAGGACTACTTCCATCCGAGCGAGGTGCAGCGCTACGTCACGCCGGAGCAATGGGACGGGCTGCCGTCGAGGGTAGAGGGATCGACCAGGCTGATGCTGCGGTTGCTGGACAGGCGGGGGGTCCGGGCGACATTCTACGTTCTGGGGTGGGTGGCGGAGCGGCACCCGGAATTGATCCGTTCCATCGCGGGGGCGGGCCATGAAATCGGCTGTCACAGCTATGCCCATCAACTGGTGTACGACCTGACGCCGGAGCAGTTCCGGGCCGATACGCTGCGGGCTTTAGAGGTGATTCAGCAGGCATGCGGGGTGCGGTGCACGTCCTACCGGGCGCCGAGTTACTCCATCACGGAAAAGAGCCTCTGGGCGCTGGAGATTCTGGCAGGGTTGGGATTCACGCACGACTCCAGCATCTACCCGATTGAGCACGACCGTTACGGGATTCCTGGATTCGGGCTGGGCGCACGGCGGATGGCGACGGCGGCGGGTTCCATTCTGGAAGTGCCGCCGGCCACGGTGCGGCTCAGCTCGACGAGGGTGTGCCCGGTGGGCGGAGGCGGGTATCTGCGTCTGCTGCCCTACCGCTACACAGCGGCGGGGGTGCGGCGCATCAACCAGGTGGAAGAGCGGCCGGCGTGCCTGTATGTCCATCCGTGGGAAGTGGATCCGGGCCAGCCGCGGCTGGCGAAGGGGCGAGTGGCGCGGTGGCGGACGTATTCCGGGCTGGAGGGGATGGAAGCGAAGCTGGAGCGCCTGATGAGCGAGTTTCAGTTTTCCACGGTAAGCGGAGCGTTCCCGGTTTAGAGCCTGGGCACCGATCACGAAATCGTTGGTTCTCCGAGCCCGCACTGGCGCCGGCCGTCGAGGCGGGGGCACGGTGCGGCTGGCCCGCCGTACCGGAATCGGGGGGGGGGGCCTGAGCCGTTCACAACGGGTTGCGAACTATATTCTCTTTGTTTGCAGCGTAATTGTTTAATTTGTCCGAAATTGCTTGCGACCGGCCTGTATCATGTCGGTGGGGTTAGTCCCATATGCACGGCTCGGAACGAGCGGTGGAAAGCGACTGAGTGAAGAATGCGGAATATGCAGAATGTGATCGTCTGGCTGGCGCTGGTGATGGCGCCGTTGAGCGGACAAACGAGAATCGACCTTGGCCGTCAAGGCAAGAGCATCAACTTCAGCGGGGCCGGCGCCACAAAGCCGTTTCAGACGGGGACTGTCCTGCCGCCGGCATGCACGGCGGGGGATACGTTCTTCAAAACGGACGGGAGCCCGAGCAAGAGCCTGTACACCTGTTCGCAGAACGGCGCGTGGGCGCAGGTGGGCGACGATGGTGTACCGGCGCCGGGTGGCGGCACGAACAGCGTACTGAGCACGGATGGAACCAGCATCGGCTGGCGGGCGCTGGAAGGCGACATCAGCGGGCCGCCGGAAGCCGCGCAGGTAAAGGGCATCCGGGGGCGGGACGTGGCGCCGGACGCTCCGGCCAGCGGCCAGGTGTTGGGTTGGAATTCACTTGCCGATCGATGGGAACCAACGACGTCTCTACAATCCAGCCAGGAGAATTTCAAAGTCCCATTCACGGGCCAGACGAGTTTGACGATTGCAGGCACGGCACATGGCCTGAATACGGCCAATCTCATTTCTGCCTGTTATGTTGGGAGCCTTCAGTTAGTGGCGGTCAGCGGCTACCAGTTGCGGGTTGACCCGGTCACTTTCGACGTAATCATCACTTTCCCGAGCGCCTTCACAGGAACTTGCGTACTGAACGGGACGGGCGGTGGGACGGGTGGTGGAACGGGTGGCGGCAGTTACACTTTGCCTGCCGCCACGGCGGCGGCGCGCGGCGGGGTGCGGATCGGTTCCGGCTTGTTGATGAGCGGGGATGTATTGAGCGCGCTGGCCGGTGACGGTTACACTTTGCCTGCTGCCACGGCGGCGGCGCGGGGCGGGGTGCGGATCGGTTCCGGCCTATTGATGACCGGGGATGTATTGAGCACAACGGGCGGCGGGGCTGGCGGCTCGGTAACAGCGGGCACGGGCATTGCCGTCACGGGCTCGGTGGTTTCAGTAGACACGGCCAATGTTCCGGCGTTCCTGGTGGCGTCGGCAACCATTGATTTCCCATCCATCGGAGGCAACACCTGCTCGATTCAGACGTTCCCGTTTCCAGGCGCGTCATCGGGGGATAGCGTCATCGGCGGATGGCCGGCGGACATGAGCACCGGGATCATACCGCGCATTCTGATCTCTGCCACCGACATGGTTCAGATCCAACTGTGCAACGTCACATCGGGGGGGATTAATCCTCCGGCGAGAACCTATGGCGCAACCATAGTGAGGAGTTTCTAATGCGATATTTACTATTCATCTGTTTGCCGTTGATGGGGCAAACTCCGGATTACGGACGCACGGCGCAGGCGGGAGCGCTGTACGATTTCACGGGGGCCACGCGCACCATGCCGGTGAAGGCGGGACTTTCCTCGGCTACACCTTCCAACTGCACGGCCTCCAGGGAGTTGTACGTCAAGACCGATGCCACGGCGGGACAGCAACTTTTCATTTGCAACGCTACAGGCGACGGCTTCGTGCTGATGGGTGATGGAGGCAGCGGTTCCACACTGCCCACGGCATCAGCTTCCGTACTAGGCGGCGTCAAGATCGGCAGCGGGTTGAGTATTGACGGATCGGGCGTGGTGACAGCAGCGGGGGGTGGAGGCGGAACCATCAACAGCGGCGCCGGCAATGGCGCGTGGCTGCCTTTTGGGGTGAGTTCCTACTCGCCGGGCGGCTATGTCATTGGCGGTATTGGACGGGCCGTCCGCTATCAACTGATCGTGCCCGCGCAGATGGAGTTCCGCTCCCTCAATTTCAGCATCTATGCAGCCTCAGGAACGTGTGGAGGGGTATGTGGATTCCAGGCCTCGATTCATACCGCGGATATGTCCTCCATCGTTGCGGCCACCACGACTGCCACATCGGGGGGTACGCCCAACATCAACGCCACAGGCGCGGCGAGGTTCCTCTTTGGCAGCGGGCCGGCAGTGTCGGCGGGCGTACTGACTTTGCCGCCCGGGCCGTACTGGCTGGTTCTGGCGACGGACTCCACGGCTTTGATCTTATCCACATACGGCGATGCCGTCTCATCCAATCTCGTCAACGCCACAACGACAACGGGCAGCATCCTGGGGACACGGTTCTCAAGTCTCTCCAACTCGGCAGCGCACACCGGGACCGGGGCGAGCTTAGCGATCATCGGCAACTTGTCATCAATGGGGTGGACGGCAAACCCGGCAAACGCGGTTGTCTTCGCCCTGGTGAATTAGATATGAGAGCCCTCATTTTGCTCTGCGCTTGTGTTCCGGCGTTCGCACTATCCAACGCCGTCACGATCAGTAATCTTTCGGCGTCCGCGCAGACCTCGCGGACCTGGGCGGTGCATCGCTACTTCGCGGATAAGGAGATCTGCGGGCAGCCGCAACCCTTCACCGGAGGCTCGGCGATCCCGAACTGGCAATCGGACGTGACGAGCCGTTGGCCGGCTGACTCGGCCTGCTCGGTCGGCTCGGGCGGCTATGCCAAGACGGCGATGATCTCGTTTGAGTTGACCGTGGCGGGCAGTTCATCGGCGGTGGTGGAGTTTCGCGCCTCCGCCAATGCCTGCCATCTGGGCAACGCGGCCACCTGTGCGGCGGCGGGCGCATCCCAGACGGACCTGTTGAACTTCGACGCGGGCGGCGGCGCTGGCTCATGGGGGCTGAAAGTTTCGGCTACCACGGGCGGGATAACCCTGGAGCGGTCAGCCCGGACCATGATGGCGGCAGGGCAGTATCAGGTCCTGAAAAACGGTCCGCTGTTCACCGAGATTCTGGTGAGGGAAGGGCCGCAATCGGTTCAGGGCACAGCGACGCGGAATACGTCGTTCGGGTGGCGGTGTACGGCCAACTGCGCCGCGCCCTACGCCTCGGCGGCATGGGCGGACGCCTCGGCATGGTACTCGATCCGGCCCACGTTCCTGCTACGCTTCTATCGCCGGTGGGGGCGGGTGGAGGGCGACTCAATCCTGCAAAACGCCTGGATCGACCGGCATGTGGATCAACGGATGGACTCCTACGCGGTACGGCACGGAGCGGGTGAAGCCACATCCTGCTACACGGCGCCGGGCGCGGTGGTGATTCCGGCGCGGTCCACCGTTTGGGACGGGCCGTGCTGGTCCACAGATCCGGCAGACGCAACGAACACGAAGATCGACCTGAACCCGGCGTACCTCGTTTACTCAAAGGCGATACCGGAATACGACACAACGATGCCAGTCAGCGCGGCGGCAATTGCGCTTGAAAACGCAGTTACGGTAGGACGAGGTGCGCCAGATATCGGATGGGGCGAGACAGACAAGGGTGTCACTACCACAGCCTCGATCAGCCCTCATCTCGGATGGGGCCAGTGGGAGAGGGCGGCTGCACAAGGCGGGGGCGCTCACTGGGTGGCTATCCTACCTCGTGGGTCTGCCCGCTACCTGATTTCCATGGACAACACCATGCTGGGGATTATGATGGGCGGGGCGCGGGCTTTTATGCACTTCCCTATCTCGTCTTTGTCGCCGCTCACTTCCACATTCTGGACAGGATCCGGGCGAACGTCGTTTGGTCAGCCGATTTCGCTACTGGCCCATCCCACATTCGCCTCGGCCAGTAACAATGCGAATAGTGTGCCGGACACCTTCCGAGACCCAAGCGGGACAAAGGTAACAACGGCCTGTGCAACGTGCATGGTGTCGTGCGCTGATAGATCGTCTGCCACGCTGGGGGGGTGTTCGAGCTACGCCACAAACACCGTCAACATGTTTGGATATGATCTGGCTCACTCCCCGAACGTCTTCTATGTTCCGTGGCTGGTGACAGGAAAGCAATTTCTGACGGAAGCCCTCTGGCATCAGGCAGCGTGGGCGTCAGCAGTTTACAGCACGGCCAGCCCGCTTGGCGCTTACAACAACGAGCGCGTTGGCCCTATAGGCTATGTCTTCGATGTCTGGAATACTATCCGAGCCATGGCATGGACTATGCGGATCAAGGCATCGGCCGCGGTAGCCACGCCGGATTCGCTGAACGCGGAGAAGGCATATTTCAGCCAGATGGTGAACGGGGCGCTGGCCATCGACGAGGGGCGGCTCGGCATCACCAACGGGGCCTTTCCTCCGCCGGACCCTACCAACGGGGACGGACGATATGGGTGCGCCAACAAAACTTCCTGGCTCCCCACGGATCCGCTGTGGTGCATAGGCCGGTATCTGTTTGACCGGGGGTTCATCAATCCCGTTGGCTTTCCGCACTGGTATGGGGAATCCACCGGCTTATGGGCCTGCAACTCGTGCCGTCAGGATATGACAAGCGGGTCTTTATCGCCGTGGATGGTTGTATATGCCTCCGCCTCATCCGCGATGCTGACGGATCTTGGCTTTCCTGCTGGCAAAGTCCACGAGAAGACCACTGGATGGCTCCTGGGTCTGTTCTTCCATAGCAGTGGTCCCAATGGGCCGCTGGCGGCAGCGTATCGTACACCCATGCGGAATGCCGCTGGAACTGGATATCTGCAGTCATGGGCCGCCGTGAAGGATGCCCGCGTTCTGTCCGCACGACTCGCCCGCGCCGTCACAGGGAGTTCGACGGAAATCCTGGTCACGAATGTGCTCTCCAATTCCGTAGGCGTGAGCGATATTTACAACACGCTCGATGTAATCAACCTTGGCGGTGTCCCCTTTCAGGTCGGCAATGAATTAGTCGGACTGGACTACGTGACCACAACCTACATCGACACAACGGTTGAAGATATTTACAATGAGTTATCGCATAGGATTAGGATATGATGTTCACCAGCTGGCAGTAGGGGAGACGCTGTGGCTCGGCGGAATTTTGATACCGCACGACAAAGGGCTTGTAGCCCACTCCGACGGTGATGTTTTGCTACACGCCACATTACATCTCTTCCGGCGTTATTTTTTGGGAATGCAATAAAATCGCGGATACTTTCGCTGCCACCAAAAAGTGAACACAATCTGTCGAATCCAAAGGCGATGCCTCCGTGAGGTGGAGCACCAAAT
>JBBQLF010000143.1:0-8911 GCA_038327695.1 Bryobacterales bacterium | reverse complement strand
GGGTCCAGGGCTCGGCCGAGCCCGGTTTCAGAACCAGCGGGGTCTTCAGAGCGATGCTGGGAATCCACAAAGAGTGGACGCCGGGCGAGTTGGATGGCAGGACAACGCCCAGCGACTGGCCGCGGGGGTAGCAGCTGACGGGTTGATCGCCCGTGACGTATCCCTGGTCGAGAACATCGAGTGGCACGTTGCGAGTCAGACCGGCAAGGACAGTCTCCATGTTGGCGCACATGGAGTTGATCTTGGCCATGTTGCCGCGGGCCAGGGTGTAGGGCATGCCGGTGGTGGCGGAGACGTTCTCGACATACTGCTGGGGCGTTTCGCCGTCGAGGTCGTCATTGAGAAAGAGTTCGCCGGCTCGGGCGCAGAGCGTGATGAGCTGGCGCGTGGTCCAGGCGCCCAGGGCGTCGCAGGCCCGCTGCTGATCCAGCAGCAGATCTCGGCGGATGAGACCAACGTTGGCCTGGCTGACTTGGGCGATGGGCTCACCCGTCTTGAAATGAATGGCGGGCGCCAAATCCATGCTGCGGTATTGGCGGCCGTGGCGCAGGATGGCGAGATGGCGCACTTAATAGACTCCTTCGACGACCGACTTCTCCAGCTGGCGGAACGGGCGCACGTTCTTGACGCCATCCCAGGGGTACTTCTCGTAAGGCAGTTCGCGCTCGGCTTCGTCGCGTTCCAGGAAACGCGGCATGAAGAACTCCTTGGTCAGCGTCGTCAGGCGGACACGGCCGGTCTGGCCGTAGCCGACGACCTGCGTGGTGTTGTCCGGGTCGACGATTTCGATCATGGCACGGGGCGACGGCGGGTAGTAGACGATGGCGTAGTTCTCTTCCGCGCGCAAGGGCCGGCTGACAGCCAGGCCCATCAGGGTGTTGCCGTAGGTGGGGTGGAACGCAATCCCGTCCAGGAGTTCTTCGACGGCGAAGCGGCACCACTGCGGGGTCATCTCGGTACCGCCGCAGAAGATGCCGGTGATGCCGAGCTTGCGCAGGGAAACCTTTTCACACAGGGCTTCCAGGAGCTTGGGCGTAATGAAAAGGCACTTGACGTTCGGGTTGGCCTTCAGGATGGTGAGCGTCTGATCGATGACGTGCTGTTTGTAGAGTTCCACCTCCTGCATGGCGCCGCGCTTGATGAGCTTGATAACCCAGCGCGGATCCAGATCCACACAGAAACAGATGCCGCCGCGGTGCTGACACAGGTGCTCGATGGCCAGGCGCAGGCGGCGAGGCCCGGATGGGCCGATATGCGCCCAATCGGCGCCCTTGGGGAACGCGCCGTCGGGGAGAGTGGTGGAGAAATGCTCGTAGTCGATGCGGAAGTCGTCGATGCTGATGCGCGACTTGGGGACGCCGGTGGAGCCGCCCGTTTCGAAGACGTAGACTGGCTTGCCGGCGAAGCCGCGGGGCACCCAGCGCTGGACTGGGCCGCCGCGGAGCCACTCGTCCTGGAATTCGCCGAGCTTGTCGAGGTCGTTGTAGGCGTGGATTTCGTCGCGGGGGTCCCAGCCGAGCCGGGCCGCGTACTCCAGCCAGAAGGGCGTGCCGGTTTCCGGAGAAAAATGCCAGGAGACGACTTCACGGGTCCAGGCGTCGAGTTGTTCACGGGCGGCTTGGGTGTTCATTGGATGGTTAGATAGACTCCCGGGGGAGAGTAAGGTCCGCCGGCGGCAAGAAAGACCGGCTGTTTGCCGCGGGCCAGCGCGGCTGGGATCCGGATGGACACGCGCGCGGCGCCGTCGCCCAGTGCCTCGGCTGCTTCGATTTCGGCATCGAGTTCACCGACAATCACGCGATTCAGCATGGATGGTTCAAAGCCTGAGGCATAGAAGCTGAAGGATTCGCCGCGCACGGCGGGCCCGGTGCTGTACACCTCGCCGGCGCCTGTCCCATTGGTGTAGATGCCGGGGCTGCTCGCGACGATGCTAAAGGTGGCGGACCGGCCGTCGACGGTGACCAGCGTGGAGCGTTGGCTGGCCGGCAGTGCGGGGGCCAGGACCCGGAGCCGGTCCTCCCGGCGCTCCAGAATCCGGGCCGGCTCGCCATCGAACGTGATGCTTTGGGCTTGGGGTGAAAACACGGCGAGGATCTCCCCCGGCGCGATGGGACCAGGGCGGAGAGTAGCGTCGTGGACCATGAGATTGGCCAGCTGATTGAAATTGGCGCCGATGAGATAGGCGTCGTCGACCGGGAAGGTGAGAACACCGGTTCCGCCGAAGTCACCCGTCCAATTCGTGAAGGTAAGGCCTGGGTCGGGCACGGCGCGAACCTCTACCTGCGTGCCGGCTTCGAGGAATGCTTCGGGATCGGGCGCGGGTTTCACCTGAATGGTGCGGCTGCCCAGGGAGATCTGAAAGAAGGTGCGGAAGCGGGCCTTAAAGGTGTCGCCATCGTTCGCCCAACGGTCGAAAGTGTAGCGGTAGACGGGGGCGGTGGTGGGCTGTGGGTCTGGAACGGCAAAATCGAAAGCCAGCGTGGGACTCCAGAAGAAATTGGTGGGGCCGATGACGGTGGTGCCGTTGGCGATGACGCGGCGGCCCTCTGGCTCGGTGGCGATCGTGGTCAGGCGTTGTTGCGTGAAGCTGGCTACGTAGTAGAGGTTCTCGTTAGTCACCAGGATCGTGGACGGATTGGCGGAGAGTCCAAGCCCGCTAGCTCCCTGGACGGTCACGCCACCGGCGCCCGGCAACATTCGATAGAGGCGCCAGCCTTCGTTGGGAAGGGCGCGGATGGAGACGGTGGAGCCATAGGGATACCAGCCATCGGCCGAGTAGGGGATGATTTCGATGACGCCGCCCTGCTCCGGCGAGACGGCGGAGCGGATCCGGACTTTGCGCGCGAAGTGGGCGTTGTAGACACGGCTCGCGGCATCGACGGTGATCTGGTGTTCCCGCTCGCCCAGATCGGACCAGCGTACGTAGTCATAGCGCGAGTTGAGCGTCTCGCCGAGCGTCTGTTGGGGCACCGTGTGAATGGTGTGCTGTTCGCCCGCGGCCCAGGGGTACTCACAGGGCGTAGTGCAGGCGGCGCCGTCGACCTCCACCGTGAGGCCGGGCGGCGTGGTGGTGACGGTCACCTTTTCGAGTGGGCGCTGGTAGAGGAGATTGACGGCCTGGATGTCTTCCGGTGAGAGGACCGAGCGTTGGCCCATCGGGATACCGGGCGGGGAACTCTCCATGGAAGCCCCGTAGTTGCTGGTGAATCCAGTGATGGCGTAGTGCATGATGGAGCCGTAGTCGTACGGGCCGGAGTCGAATCCGTCCGAGAGGCGTTGTATGTACTGGCTCCACTCCGGGCGGGTGATGTTGTCGTAGCGGACGCGCAGATAGCGATCCCGATCCAAGCGAGACTGCGTGTGAAACAAGCCGATGGTATGGCCGAGTTCGTGAATCGTGTTCCCAAGTGAGCAGCCGTCGGCCAGATTCACAAACTGCTCATTGCCGAGCATGCCGACGTTGGAACTGCAGCCGGAATCGACTGAGCGAATGGTGACGTAGGCACGTTCGTCCGTGCGCTGCTGGAAGCGAATGAGGGTGCGCTGCTCCCAGTGCTGGAAGGCGCGCGTGACGCGGCCGGGATCGCGAAGGGCGGGATCGAGCTTGTAGACGACGACGGCATCCGGCCAGCGGTAGCGATCCCCCACGATGATCACTGCGCCTCTGTCCGGGCTCTTGTATGTGTCCGGCAGTTCAATCAGCATGTCGCCATCGATGAGGCCCCACCCCTGCCAGAGCCGGTACTCGACGGGGTTGCCACGCCAAACGCCCTGCTGGATGGGCAAGGTGGACCATTCCGCTGGCGGGGGCTCGGCGGAGAGGACGAGGTTGAACAGGAGAACTGACAGGAGGCCCAGGGAGGCCGGAAAGCGGCGCATTTGATCGGATCGTACCATGTGGACGAGCGGGGCGGAACGCGACATAATTGAACAATGTTGTCTCTTTCTGTTTCCCGGCGCGAGTTCGCCGCCACTCTGGCGGCGCCCGGTCTGTTGGCTGAAGGTGGAATCGATGCCGCGCTGGTAGAGCGGCACGACGCAGCGGTGGACCGGCTGCTGCGGATGCAGATCACGGATCGGGCTCATCCCGAGTGCGGCGGCTATGGGGATGAGTTCGGTTTGTATGGGGCGGGCACTGGTTCGGGCCTCGTCGACGCGTTCATCGCCGCGTGGGGCTACAAGGGTTCGCGCCACTACCATTCGCCTCTCTTGCAGGAGCGGATGCTGCTGGCCGCGTCTTACTTGAAGGGCAAGCAACACGCCGACGGCACCATTGATCTGCTGGCTACCAATTTCCATTCGACGCCCGATGTGGCGTTCGTGATTCACGGCGTGGCAGGCGCGGCGTGGCTGGCCCGGGAGTTCCACAACGAACCCGTGGCAGCGGCGCTGGAACCGTTCGTGAAGCGGGCCGGGGAATCGCTGGTGCAGGGCGGCGTGCACACGCCGAACCATCGCTGGGTGGTCTGCGAGGCGTTGTCTCAGGTCAATGAGCTGTACCCGGACGCGCGGTATGAGCGGCGGATCGCGCAGTGGCTGGCCGAGGGAATCGATATCGACGCTGACGGACAGTACAACGAGCGCTCCACGACGGTCTACAATCCGGTCACCGACAAGGCGCTGCTGATGTTGGCCCTGAAGACGAAGCGGCCGGAGTTGCTGGAGCCGGTGCGGCGGAACCTGAAATCGATGCTGTACCTGATGCACCCGGGCGGCGAGGTGGTAACGGAGATCTCGCGCCGGCAGGACCAGTACAATCGCGGGGGCATGGAGCGGTACTGGCTGCCGCTGCGGTATCTGGCCATCCACGATGGCGATGGGCAGTTCGCCGAGGTGGTGCGGCGAATTGAAACCAAGGGGGCGTCGCTTTCGGCCTACCTGCGGCATCCGGAGTTGTTGCGCCCGCTGCCGGCGTCAACGCCGCTGCCGGAGGATTTTCACAAGCTGATGCCCGTACTACAGATCGCCCGGGTACGGCGGGGCCGGATGAGCGCGAGCATTCTGATGAACGGCAATTCGCGGTTCTTTACGATGCGGCACGGCGAGTGTGTGATCGAGGCCGTGCGGTTTGCTAGCGCCTTCTTTGGCAAAGGGCAGTTCCAGCCTCAACAGTTTGAGAACATCGACGGCGGATACCGCATGACCCAGACGATGACTGGGCCGTACTATCAGCCTCTGGATCCGCCCCAGGTGGTGGATGCGGCGGCGTGGGGCGACGTGCGGGTGCAACGCCGGCAGAGTGAAGTCCAGAAGCTCACCTACACTGTGGAGGTTCGGGAGCGGAAAGGTGGATTCACTGTGGCGATCGGGGCCGAGGGGACGCCAAAGGTGCCACTTGCCGTGGAGATTACGCTGCGCGAGACGGCCAAAGTGGTGGGTGTATCGGCGGCGCCGGGCGCTACCCAGGCGATGCTGTTGAAGAGCGGGTTTGCGACGGCGCGCGTGGGCAAGGACGCCATCCGGTTTGGCCCAGGGTTCGGCGAGCACGCCTACACGCAGGTGCGGGGCGCGGAGGCCAAACTGGCGGGCATAGGGGTCTACTTGTGCGGGTTCACGCCGATCGAGCGGGTGATTGAGTTTGATGTTCTAACCTGACGGCGCGGAACAGGCCGGCGAGCATCACAGGCTCCTCGCGGATGACGCGGAGTCCGGCCTTGGCGGCGAGTTCCAAGGTCGGCGTGTTGATGTCGGTCGCGATGGCGCGCATGAGCGGATTCAGCAGCCGGCGAATCAGGCGCGGCTGGCCCGGGCCGTGGAAGTACTTGTCGAACAGGGCGATTCGGCCGCCCGGCTTCAGGACGCGGGCGGCTTCCTGCAGGGCGCGGAGCGGGTTGGGCACGATAGCGATGATCAGGTGGAGGATCACGACGTCAAAAATGGCGTCGGGGAATGCCAGGTCTTCGGCATTCATCGTCTGGAGGCGGATGTTGAGACCGGCTGACTTTGTGCGGGCCTGTTCGATCATGCGCGGGCTGAGATCCACGGCGTCGATTTCGATGCCCCTGGGCAGAAGCGGGAGGTCCGCTCCTGTGCCGCAGCCGCAGATCAAAACCCGCTCGCCCGGCTGAATCTGAACCAACGCCAGCGAGCGGCGGCGCTGCGGCGCGAAGCTGAACAAGCGATCGTAGAAGGGCGCGTAGAGATCCCAGCGCCGCTCGGCCCAACTCATGCGGGCACCACAAGCGCTTTGCTCAGCTTGAGCAGATCGGCGTGGCTGGATCCGTCCGGGACAGAGCAACCAGGGGCGCAGATCCACTTGGAGGCGGCAGCGGTGGAGGCGGCGCGCCTGGCGGCCGAGATCTGCGCGGCGGTGGAGGTGGTGACCTTGGCGTGGTTGAGGCCGCCCATCAGCACGCCGCTGAACTGCTTGCGGGCGGCGGCGAGGTCCACCTTGGTGCCATGGGCGTCATAGTTGATGATCTGGACGGGCCACCCCTTCCAGAAGTGATTCAGGAAGACCTTGTCGCCATGGAGGTGGAGCGTGTTCGTGGGCGCGCCGTCGGCTGCGGCGAGGACCATGCGGTCAAATGGCTCGCTGAATCTCCTGTACTCGTCCCGCGTCAGGTGGCCCTGCTGGGCGTTGGCGATGGCGAGGAAGATGCCGGAGGCGCCGCGCTCCAAGGCCGCGCGGGCGTGATTGGCCTCGGACTGGGCGATGGCCTCCAGGGCGTCGAGAAGGGCCTGGGGCTTGTCCCGCATCAAGGTAAGGACGGCCTCCCTGGAGGAGAGATTCTCGGCGACCTTCCAAGGGTTGAAGATCGTCTCCAGGAAGTGCTTCCCTCCGTTGAGGCCGTCGCGGATGAGTTCCAGGGCGACGAGTTGCTCGGGAAACGGCGACGCCTCGATTTTGAGCTCATACCACTGACCGGCCGAACCTTTGGGGTAAGGGTAGTCGCTCATCACCTTAACGACGTCGAGGCGGTACTTGCGCTGAAATTCCAGAGTTACGGCGGCGTGCTTGAGGCCCGGCAGATGCGCGTCTCCGAAGTGGTGCCAGAAGGTGAAGGGTGCCCGGTCAGCTCTCTTGCCGGCAAGCACCAGGTTGACCCGCTCTTTGGGGGTCATCTTGCTTGCAGCCATTCCGGCGGCGGAGAGCCCCACGGCACTTAGCAGGAAGTGGCGTCTGTTCATTCTGGATTGCTCCCTGGTTGCTGAGTTTAGCTCGAACGGCAGGCCGTCCGCCACGAGGAATGGCGCAGTTGGCGAGCTGCTTCGGGGTGGCCGAAGCTCGCCCCCCTGTGCCGCCGGTTGTCGCGGCAGGATGGGCCCAATTGCGGCGGCCCCAATTGGTAGTTCATTGCGAATGACCGGGAACGAGGGGTCATCCGCCGATTCCCCCGCCTGGCCACGCGCGGGCTCCCCGTATCCGCAATCGGACTCGTCTAATAGATCACGCTGCCCTGCACCAGCGGGGGCTGTCTGATTTCGGCGCAACCGCGTCCAGCGGGCAGGAGCTTTCCGGGATTGAAGAGGCGGGACGGGTCAAACAACTCCTGGATGTGGCGCATCAGGGCCAGCGTCTCTTCCGGGTATTGCTGACTCATCAGGTGGACTTTCTCCATGCCGATGCCGTGCTCTCCGGTGATGGAGCCCCCGACCTCAATGCAGTATTGGAGGATATCGAAGCCGGCCTTCTGGGCAGTTGCCAGGTCGCCGGGCTTGCGGGCGTCGAACAGGATGATGGGGTGCATGTTGCCGTCGCCGGCGTGGAAAATATTGCCGATGATGAGGCCGCTGTCGCCGGAGATGCGGCCAATGCGCCGGAGCGTAGGGGCAATCTGTGTGCGCGGGACGACACCGTCATGGACGTAGAAAAAGGGGCTGACCCGGCCGATGGCTCCAAATGCGTTCTTGCGGCCCTTCCAGAGCAGTTGGCGCTCTGCTTCGGACTTGGCTTCCCGCACCTCGCGGGCATTGCAGTGGAGGCAGGCTTTGCGTACCTCCTCGGCCTGCTCCTCGACGGACTCCTTCAGTCCCTCGAGTTCAATGAGCAACACGCCGGCCGCGTCGAGAGGGTAGCCGGCGTGGACGGCCTCCTCCACCATCTTGAGCATCGGGCCATCCAGCATTTCCAGTGCGGCCGGCGTAATGGCGCGCGCTGTGATTTCGCTCACGGTCGTGGCGCAGTCGTCAACCGTGTTGAAGATAGCGAGCAGGGTCTTCACGGATTCGGGCTTGCGCATGATGCGCACGGTGGCCTTGGTGACCAGCGCCATGGTGCCTTCGCTGCCGGTGAGGAGGCCCGTCAGGTCGTAGCCGGGGGTGTCCGGCCAGTAGGCGCCTGTGTTGATGACCCGGCCCCCGGGCAGGACCACTTCGAGCGCGAGAACGTGGTTCGTGGTGACGCCGTAGGCCAGCGTGTGGGGACCGCCGGCGTTCTCGGCGACGTTGCCGCCAATCGTGCAGGCCCGCTGGCTGGAGGGGTCCGGCGCGTAGAAATAACCGGCCGAGTCGATGGCCTGATTCAGTTCGAGGTTGACTACGCCGGGCTCAACCACAGCGCGCTCGTTGGCGTAATCGAGCAGCAGAATACGGTTCATGCGGGCGAAGCCGACCATGATGCCGCCGTGCTCCGGGATGGCGCCACCGCTGAGCCCCGTGCCTGCGCCCCGGCCCACGACGGGGACACCGTGCGCGGAGGCGACGCGGGCTATGGCGCTGACCTCGGCGGTGGTGCGCGGCAGGACCACGATGTCCGGGCGGGCTTTGTCGACGCCGCCGTCGTATTCGTAGAGCCGTAGATCCTCAGACCGGTCCAGGTAGCCGCGCGGACCGACGATGCGGATCAGTTCATCTTTCCACATGGCCCCCCCAATCTACTACAGCTAGAGCAGCGACTCGAGGCTTTTCAGGAGCCCGGGTTCCATCCAGTCGCGCGGCCCGATGTGCTTCTGGACCACCTTGCCGTCGC
>JBBQLF010000142.1:0-9003 GCA_038327695.1 Bryobacterales bacterium | reverse complement strand
GATCAAAGTGGGCCAATTCAGACGATCGAACTCAGTCGGGACGCTTCTGCTCACGATTCTGTTGGCGGCGGACTTTATCAAGACTGCCTCGGGCGTCCTGAATGATGTGGTTCCGGTGATGGCACCGCTGAGATCACTGGTCTATCTGTTTGCCAGCATCAGCGTCACGGTGTTCTTCTACGTCTTCAACAAGGCGCAGTCTCGATGATCGGATGCGAGGTCAATCCGCTGTCGCCGTTCGCCGGGTATGCCGCTGATCCGCCGGGCAACTGCGGATACGTCCGAGGTGATCCTGTGCGCCTGGCGGGATGTTCTGGCCGCAGGTGCTCCGTGGGGCGTCCGCCAGCCGCACCCTTCCCCGATACCCTACCCGCCCCCCGGCGACGCCACATTAGGCCTACTACGAGCCAAATGGTGGGGCCTGTGGCGCAGCACTTAGTCTCGGTGTTGGCCGCGTAGCCCTCTATCGATTACCCGTGAGTGGGATGGGGGGGCCACGCGGATCCGGACTGGCAAGACAGTTCCATCGTCACCCTGGAACTCCAGCAGATACTCGCCCAGAAACACGGGGCCGAGTTGCCAGTAGAAGATCGCGCCTTCTGCATCAAAAGTCGAGCCAACCGGCAACTCGCGCAACTCGTTGCCAACGCGCAGAGCCGCCGTCCACTGTTGGCCGCCGGCGAGGTGGATTTCCAGCCGGTCGAGTTCCTCCAGCTCGATTGGCTCCAGGAGCCCATCGCCGGCCTGGCGAATGGCCACTAGCCCGGCGTTCAGATCGTAGCCCTTGCGGAACGCCGGATAGCCCGCGGCTGGGGCTACGGGATGCTGCAGGCGGGCGGCGCGCAGGTGGTAGGCTCGCTCCGCCTGGAGTGCTGGTTCGGGATCCCCGCTTCCAGCGGCGACACTATTCTGAATCTGAATGAAGCGGCTGCCGACGCCGTCGCCACGGTTCAGATTGTCGTAGATCAGCCACCCGATGTTGTGCAGCCCGTTGGAGAACCGGGTGGTGTCCAGCTGGTAGTAGCCGACACCGGTGTCACTGTTGGCGTAGCCCGGGAAGGAGGCGGCGATGTCGTTGCGTTTGATGCCATATACCGGATGGGCGAAATTGACGCCATCGACGCCGACCCACACGTTCAAGCCGTCCACCGCGATGAAGCCCGGTTGCGGCGTCATCGCCCAGCCCCAGTTGAGGAACGTTCCGGAGATCGTCTCACCCGGGGCTGGCGTATCGAGGGTGCCGAAGGGCTTCTTGGAGTTGAGGTTATCCACCGTGATGGTCTTGGTCCCCAGCTTGAACTGATTGCCTTCCTGATCGGTGGCGATGGCGTGGAGCTTGTAGACGCCGTTACCTTTGGGGCCGCTGAGGGTAACCAGGCCATTGGTGAGCATCAGGTAGCCCCAGCCCGCGCGATTGGCAGATGGGAAGGTAGGGTACAGCCCCTCCACGTCGGGGCGGGAGCCCGCGATGAACAGGGCGTCGGCGATGTAGACGTAACCGTTGCTGTGCACGGGTTCGGGACCGACGGGATCGCGCCAGAGCGTCACCGACTTCACACCGATGTCGTCGAGCGCCCATCCGGTGACGGCGATGTTGCCGGCGACGGTGGCGTTGCTGACCGGGGTGTCGAAGGACCCGAAGGGGGCGGAGGTTGCGGCCTTGACGGCGAGGGTGCAGTTTATCACTAGCGGTCCGTTGGTGGCGCCGGCTGCATTGATCGTGATTCTCCCGGTGTAGCTGCCGGGGGCGGGCAGTGCGGATGGCACGATGGAAACCGTGAGAGTGACGGCGCCCTTGCCGAGTGCGGGCGGAGCGCTGAGCCAGGCGGAATTGGAGACGGCTGTCCAGTTGTTGCTGGCACCGGTCATACCGAGGAGCGTGTCCTGGGATGGAGTGATGGCCGAGACGCTCGCCGACGCCGCAAAGGCTAGAGCGGTGCGGTTCAGAGAAAGGATGACGGGGAGCGTAGCTGGGTTGATGATGGTGGAATCGGTGGCTTGCGCGGCGTCGGAGCCGCCGCCGGAGACGCTGGCGGTGTTCACCTGCGGTGAGGCGGTGGTGGCGGACACGTCGACCGTTACCGTGATGGCCGGGTAAGTGGAACCGGGGCTTAGGACGTCGTTGCGTTGGCAGGAGTTGGCCACGCAACTCCAGCCTTGACCGGTAATGGCCGCCACCGGCAATCCCGCGCCGCGCTACTCCGGGCGCAACGCCGCCACCAACGGCGTCCGCAGCGCCGCGCGCGCCGCCAGCCACGCCGCAGTCAGCCCCCCGGCGAGGATGAGGACCAGCAGACCGGTAATGGCCGCCACCGGCAATCCCGCGCCGCGCTACTCCGAGCGCAACGCCGCCACCAACGGCGTCCGCAGCGCCACGCGCGCCGCCAGCCACGCGGCAGACAGCCCTCCGGCCAGGATGAGGACCAGCAGACCGGCAATGGCCGCCACCGGCAATCCCGCGCCGCGCTGGACCAGCGCCGGCGCTACGGCCACCAGCGCGCAGAGCGTGCCGGCGGCCAATCCGGCGGCCAGGATGAGCCCGGTCTCCATCAGGATCACAAATTGCAACGCGCGCGCCCCATAGCCGGCCGCGCGCAACAGCGCCAGCTCCCTCCGCCGCTCCAGCGTGTTGCGCAACAACACCGCGGCCAGGCCGATTGTGCCCAGCAGCAACCCGAAGGCGCCCAGCGTCTGAAACGTGCTCAGGTAGGCGTCTTCCACGCGGTGATAGCCCGCCAGCCGGTCAGCGACCGTCTGCGCGTCGAAGCCGTAGTCCGACAGGGCCTCTTCCAGCCCGCCCTGCGCCGCCGCCGGACCCTCAATCAGAAAGACCCGCCAGCCGGCGATCTGCGGAAACAGGCGCTTGAAGTTCTTCTCGCTGATGACGATTTCGCTCTGGAACGGGCTCCCCTGCAAGGCGGCCACCACCTTCAGACGCAGCGCCGGCGAGCCTTCGCGCTCCAGCTCAATCTCGTCGCCCAGCTTCCGATGCAGCACGTACTGGAGCGAATTCTGATCGACGATCGCCGGAATCACCCCGCTGTTCAGTTGGGCATTCAGCAGCAGCCACGGATTGGCCCGCGTCTCGGCCGATTCGCCCGTCGAGCCGGCAAATCGAAACCGGGGCTGCGCCAGAAACGCCTCCGGCGCCCCCAGAATCCGCGGATTCCGAGGGCGATAGAGGTTCAGACAGCTGACATCGTCGCCGGGCTTGAGCCGGAAACGAGTCCATCGCAGCGCCGGCTGGGCGGTCAGATTCAGCGCCTCGCGGCCAGCCTCGGTATTGGGATCATGCACCACCGGCGCCAGCGCTTCGGCAAACAAAGTGTAGCCGGCCGTATCACCCGCGCCGCCCTGGCGGAACGACTCCAGCGCCACCAGCAGAAACGCCGCCGGCGCGATCAGCGCCAGGCTGAGGATCGTCCGTCCCGGCCGCCACGCCGCATTTCTCAGCGCCAGCCGCGCCATCGCCCGCCGGCCCGGGATGCCGGTCAATGACACGAAGGACCGTCGCAGCCACAGCGACGCGTAGCACAAAAACGCAGCCAGCAGCAGAAAGCCCGCGCCGAAAAACGCGCCTGCCGCCGGCATCCATTTCGCCGCCGAAAGGGCCAGCAACAACGCCGCGCCACCCCCCGCGCCCCACGGCATCCAAGCCAGCCAACGCCCAGCCGGCCGCTCCGCCGGCGTCGCCTGCAGTGCTCGCGGCGAAAGCCCTTCCCACCGCCGCAGCGCCTGCCAGATGGCCAGTGCAGCCACCGTCACACCGGCCAGGACGCCGGCCGCCAGAAGCCCTGGATTCCACTCCAGCCGCAGCAGACGCGTGCCTGTCGCCCCGCTCCACCACGTCCGCAGCCCGTACAGGATCAGCCCGGCCCATGCCGGCGCCAGCAGGGCGCCCAGCACAGCCCCCGCTGCCGCCACCAACAGTCCTTCCCACAGGTAGAGCCGCCGCACCGCGGCCTCCCCAAAGCCCAGCGCCCGCAGCAGTCCCGTTTCCTGCCGCCGCCGCTCCACGCCCAGCCGGAAGAACAGGGCCATCAGCAGCAGCGCCGCAACCAGCACGAAGAAGCTGAAATAGAGGAAGTACTCGCCAAAATCGGTGGATCCGGACGACGCCTCCAGACCCTGCTGCCGCACCGGAATCAGGGAAAACTGCGCCGCCAGCGGATCCAGGTTTCGGCGCAACGCGCCCGCCAGGCGCGCATCGTCGCGCGCAAAGCGGATCGAGGTGTAGGACCCGAAGCGCGTGCCCCACAGCTTCCGGCCCGCCTCGATACCCACCCAGGCCTTGGGCGTGGTGCGATGATACTGCCAATATTGCTCGTCGCGCGGACGCACCCGTTTGAGGTCGATCGGGAAAGGCGGATCCCAGCCGGCGAGCGAGGCCTGATCGCTGATTCCGGGATAGCGCGGCGCCAGGTCGCGATCGGCCGCCAGCCCGGCGATCGGCGCGATGCCGGCCAGCTCAAATTCGGTCTGCTCGGTGCGCAGTTCGCCATTGGCGGCCCACACGAAATACTCCAGCCGGACCGTGTCGCCCCGCTTGGCCCCCAGATCGGCGGCGGCCCATTGGTTCAACACCACGGGCGGCTTGGCCGTCTTCCACAGGGGCAGGTCTGAGTTGACCTCAGCCAGGGTGGCATCGTCCACGGCAGCCACCAGCGAGTACGGGATCCGCCCGCGGCCGATCACGATGGAATTGGCCAGATAGACCAGCGAAGGCCGCGTGAGAATGCCCAGCTCGCGGCCCGCCGCCAGCGCACGTTCGGCGGTCCGGTCATCCAGAATGGTGCTGCTGTGCTCCAGCACCAGTTCGCCGCTGGCGGCCCGCGGCCGCAACCGCAGCCCCACGTCTTCCAGCCGGAACGCCTCCTGCAACCGGCGCGCGGGCGCTCCGGCGCCGGCCAGCAGCAACGTATTCACCTGCCCGTCCAGCTTCAGGTCGCGCTGCAACCGGGCCAGCGGAACAAACACGGCGCGCACGTCGCCCTGCCTGGGCCGCAGGGCAAAGTCGCCCAGCGCCGCCGGCGAGACGCTGCCGCCCACGCGGAACCGCAGCGTGCGCGCAGTCTCGTCCTTTCGTCCGTGCAGAAACTCTCGCGGGATAGACGATGGATCCTCCACGCGAACCAGAACCGTCTCGCCGCCCCGGGCGCCCAACTCCGCCGCCAGCGCCGGGCTCAGCAATGCGTCGCGCCCGCCCGGCGCCGTCGCCTGCCGTCCGTGGAAGCGGTAGAACCCGTCGTCCACGGCATAGACGTCCACCGTCGCCCGCCGCCGCGACGCTTCGTGCGTCACCGAACCCTCCATGGCGATCAACGCCACGGCAGACCATTCCGGCTGAAACGTTGCCGCCAGATCCGCCCGGAAGAACCCGCGCGATAGCAGCACGTGCCCGGTCGCGCCCAGCCGCTCCACCACCAATCCCCGCAGGCTCTCCCGCACCGAACTGCCCGTGAGCAGCGCCCCCGCCAGCACGGCCGTCGCCACGGCGGCGCCGAGCGCGGCCGCCAAGTGCGAGCGCCAGTGCCAGGCAAAGGACCGCAGCAGGTAACGCAGGGAGTTCATGGGGGATGCTCTCCATTGTAGTCGTCCGGCGCTCTGGCAAACCGGACGAGCGGGTGTATGATTGGGAGATCTGGGACGGCAACCGGAAATCCGAACGACGGAGAGACGTGTGCTATGCGAAAGCTGATGATGGTATTCGTGGCGGCTGCCGCTGCTGTATTGAATGCGCAGACGCCAGCCACGGGCGGCACTCAGAAGGTGATGGCCCCCCTGATCATTGCAAAGAACATCGTGGGCGGCTGCAGTATGCACTCCCCTTCCGCTCCAAAGCTGGTGATAACAGGGAAGAACGTGACGCTGGACCTCGACAACTTGACGTACAGCTTCTACTTCGGCGCCTCGGCGTCGGCATCCGGCCTGGTGTTCACCTTCACCCCCGGCACCGGCAGTCCCATCGTGTCCTCCATCAAGGCGGACGCCGCCAACAAGGCGACAGTCGGATTTGCGGTACCCGTCGGAACCTATCAGTTGGTAATCAACGACCGGCTGGCCTCCGGCGCAGCTGGGTCCAGCGCCTCCAAGAGCTACCCGGTGAGCGTTCCGCGCTGCCCCATGCCCGACCGCGGGAAAAAAATCGATCCGGATCCGAACATCAAGATGAAGCAGTAATTCCTCACCGCGCCGCGTGCAGGTCCTTCCAGGCTTTCACGTACTTCTCCACCTTGGGATGGGCCTCCACCCACTGCGGCGCTACATCGCCATTGGCGATCCGCGAGACCGTCACGGCACACGTCCGCACCACCTTCTCCATGTTGGCGTAGTCGAGCTTGGCCCACTCATCCCCCACGCGGTGGTAATCCGGGAAGATCCAGCTGACCGCCAGGGTGAGGGCCGGCACACCCGCATCGGCCAGCGCCTGATTGTCGCTGCGCGCGAAGAACAGGTCGCTGTTCTTGTCGTGCTTCCAGGCCTCCACACCCGTCGCCTGGCCAGCCTCGATCAGCACGTCGCCAATCGTCGTGTAGTCGAAACCCGATGCCGTAATCTTGCCAACCCGCGGGCCTTCATTGTCGTCGGTGCGGCCCATGTGTTCGAAGTTCAGGTTCGCCACCGTCTTCACCAAGGGGAACACCGGGTGGCTGGCGTAATAACGCGATCCGAACAGCCCCTTCTCTTCGCCGAAATACGTCATGAAGACGATGGTGCGCTTCGGCCGTTGCGGCACCTTGGAAAACGCCTCGGCCAGGGAAAGCACCGTCGCCACGCCGCTGGCATCGTCGTTGGCGCCGTTGTTGATGCGGTCGCCCTCGCCGCGCCGGGCCAGCCCGACATGATCGTAGTGCGCCGTCAACAGCACGTAAGAATCCGCCAGCTTGGCATCGCTGCCTGGCAGCTTGGCGATCACGTTCCTGAGCTGGATCGGCTCGTTCACCGGCGCCTGAATCGTGGCGCTCAACTTTGCCGCCGTCGCACCGTCGGGCAGCTCGGCGGCGAACTTCGGGAAGTCCGGATCCGAAGTCACAACCAGCGGCGCACGTCCGGCCGCGCCAGCCGCGCCGGCCTCAGTCAGTCTCGGGCCGCTGCTGAAGACAAAGCCGCCCATCACAACCACGGCCGGCCCCATTGCGAGCAGCGCCTCGCGCTTGTTCATCATGGCTCTGGTGCGGGCCGGCGCCACCAGAATCACCGCCTTGCCCTGCACCGTCTCCCGGGCCGGCAAAGCCGCACTTTCATCCGGCAATGAGACCTTGACGACCTCCACTCCAGTCAGCGAGGCAGCCGCGGTTGTGGTCACCATCGCGCTCGCCGCCGCCGCCTTCCAGTTCCTCCCGCCGGCTTCCAGCGTGACCTGAAACGCGTCCATCGGCTGTTTGATGAGAACATACGGCGCGTTCTGGAAGTACCCCTCATCTCCGGCCGGCTCCAAACCAAAACGCCGGAACTGGGAAGCGATGTACTCGCCCGCCACCTCCAGGCCGCGCGATGGCGTATCGCGTCCCTCCAGAGCATCGGAGGCGAGAAACGAGACATGCCCCTTCATCGTGTCGGCGGAAATGGGCACCAGCAGCGCCTTTTCCGGGGCAGTCAGTTCGGCGCCGGATAGCAGTAGGGTGGCAATAAAGAGGGTGACAGGGTATCGCATGGAGGCAGAATTTTTTATGGTATCACCGCATCCTGTAACATCCGTCGGCCCGAGTGCGCTACATAGTCAATATGCGCCTTCTTCCCATCACCCTCGCGGGAGTGTGCCTGACCGGATTGACACTCTCCGCGCTCTTCGCCCAGGACACGCCCCCCGCCGAATCGCCCAAGCCGGACATGCCCGCCATGACACCCGGCGCAGGCCGAACCGCCGGCCCGCCCGAACCAAGGCCGTATGAGAAGGTCGTCACCAAGGAGTTCAAGACTGGCAATGGGGTCTTCAACGTCCATCGTAATCGCGATCGCGTGTTGTACGAGATCCCGAAGGGCGAGCTGGAAAAGGAGTTTCTGTGGGTGACCCAGATTCGCCGCACCACCATCGGCGCCGGCTACGGCGGCCAGTCTGTCGGCAATCGCGTCGTGAAATGGGAACTGCGGGACCGGCGCGTGCTGCTGAAGCTTGTCAACTATGACGTGGTGGCCGACCCGAAGGAGCCCATCGCCCAGGCCGTGCGCGACTCCAACGAAAACACAATCGTCATGGCGTTCAACGTGGAGGCCTTCACCAAGGACGGCGCGCCCGTCATCGACGTCAGCCGTCTGTTCACCACCGACGTCCCCGAGTTCAGCGCCCGCACCCGCCTGCGCGCTCGCGGCTTGGACTCCACCCGCACCTTCATCGATAAGGTGGTGAGCTTCCCCACCAACATTGAAGTGGACGCCACCCACACCTACACCACGCCGACGGACGTGACCCCGGGCGCCGGCGGGATGCCCACGCCGCCGAATCCCTTCGCCACCGGCATGCGGCCCGGCAGCGGCACCGTCCAGGTGCATTTCTCCATGACGAAACTGCCGGAGAAGCCCATGATGGCGCGCCTGTTCGACGAACGCGTTGGCTACTTCTCCCACCGCCATCTCGACTACAGCCGCCCTGAACAGAAAGCCAGCCAGCGCACTTTCATCGCCCGCTGGCGCCTGGAGAAGAAGGATCCCAGCGCCGCCCTCAGCGAGCCCGTCAAGCCGATCATCTTCTACATCGATCCGGCCACGCCCGCCAAGTTCGTCCCCTACATCAAGTCCGGCATCGAGAGCTGGAAGCCGGCCTTTGAAGAAGCCGGCTTCAAGAACGCCATCATCGCCAAAGACGCGCCCTCGAAGGCCGAAGACCCCGATTGGGCGCCGGAAGACGCGCGCTACAGCGTCATCCGCTGGCTGCCCTCCACCATCGAGAACGCCATGGGCCCGCACACGTCGGACCCACGCAGCGGCGAGATCCTGGAAGCCGACATCATGATGTACCACAACATTCAGCAACTGAATTCGGACTGGTACTTCACGCAGGTGTCC
>JBBQLF010000141.1:0-9080 GCA_038327695.1 Bryobacterales bacterium | reverse complement strand
GACCGGATCTGGACGGCATAGCCGATTATAAAGCAGAAACTGTGCTACTGCAAGAGAAATCCACTTATTTTAGTGGCTACAGAATGAACGAAAACAATGAATCAAGCCGTTGCTGCACAGTGGGTTGCGACCAAAAGGCAGCAGGAACTTCGGGTTAGCGGGCGCTCCGGCGCTCAGAGGACGGAGAGGGAGAAGCCGTCCCTGACGAAGACCGGAAGCACGTGGAGGGGCGCGGGATAGCTCCGCTGCCACTGGCCGCCCGGCAGACGGGCCTTCGTTTTGAAATCGATCCAGTTCCCTGGCGGCAGGTAGATGTCCCGCGCGACCGCGCCTTTCACCAGGACCGGCGCTACCACGACGTCCGGGCCGAGCATGAACTGATCCGTGATGGGGTAGCTGGAGGCGTCTTCCGGCGCGTGATACCAGAGCGGCGCGATGATGGGCTCGCCTTCGGAGCGCGACCGCTCAGCCAGCCGGTAGGTGTACGGAGCAAAGTCGATGTGGAGTTGGCTGGCCTCCCGGACCAGGCGTAGCGCTTCTTCATCGAAGTGCCAAGGGCCTTTCGAGAACTGGATCAGCGGCATCAGGGCGGAGCACTGCGCCCATCGCACGAGCAGTTCCTTATCCAGCGGGTCCCGCCCATATTCGTTGCCGCCGACGATATCGGGCATTACGAAGAAGAAGCCGCGCAGTGATACGGTGAAGACCTGGGAGATCATGGCGGCCAAACCATTCCTGTTGCTCCAGGATGTCTGTTTGTCCTGAAGGCGCTGGACCACGCCGGTGGTTTGCGAAGCCACGCCGACGCGGGATTCATTCCAGGGGAAGTAGGCCACCGCTTCGCGATTGAAGTAGTCGGCATATTCCTGCGCCGTCGCCGGAACAAATGTCCGCAGATCCCGGGGTACCAGGTTGGCCTCGCCTGAATCGAACTTGAAGCCGTCCACTCCGTAGGTGTGCTGGAGGCGGGTGAGGCGGGACCGGAACTCGGCGGCCGCGCGCGGATTGGTGAAGTCCCACACGCCGCCGAAACCGGCCCACCAGCCGGTGATGCCAGTGTTGCCGGAGAGGTCGCGCACCATCAGCCCGTCGTTGCGATGTTCGGCAAAGGTGACTGAGTCCGTGTTGATGAAATTGGCGACCCACAGGGTCACGCGCAGCCCCATGCGGTGCAGTTCATCGGTCATGGCCTTCATGTC
This sequence comes from Bryobacterales bacterium, assembly GCA_038327695.1. GTDB lineage: Bacteria > Acidobacteriota > Terriglobia > Bryobacterales > Bryobacteraceae > Paludibaculum. The sequence goes on along the minus strand of JBBQLF010000141.1, from coordinate 7,881 downwards.
GGGGAACTTCTTAAGGTCAACCTGAAGATCACCGAACTTGGTCTCCCACCCCATGTCGATCTCGATGACGCCGCACGGGAGTTGATTTTCGCGAATCCGTTTCGCGAAGGCGAGGACCTTGTCCTGAGTGACACCGCTGCGGTTTTCCACCCAGGTGGTATAGATGGGCAATCGCATGTAGCCGGCTGGCGGTATCGTGTACGGCCGGCCAATCTCGCGCAGGATGTGGCGCACGACTTCGCGGCCGCCGGAATCGATTAACAACTCATAGTTGAGCGAGGAGACGCCCGGAACCTCCAGAACGATTAAGCCGTCGGGCTCTCCGGCCTGGTTCCTGTTGACGGCATAGCGGAAGTCCTGCATGGTCTTCAACCAGACTCCAGCGCCTTTGGTGCTATACCAGACGGGCGTACCTTGGGTGGAACCCGTAGCCACAAAACTATCCGTGCGGAAACTGGCGTTGTTGAGCGGCAGCACGTGTTCGTCGCCCAGGCCCTGGAACGCACCACCGTACCATAGGCCCGCGGGTTCCATGCGCCAGTGCAGGGAGGCCAGGGTTGCGGGACCGGGCGAATAGAACCAGGCGGAGACGGCCACGGCATCGGCGGCCGGGCGCAGTTCCAGCCGGGCGCCCTCGTAGTCCAGGGTCACTACTCCGCCGTTGTCCTTGACGCTCCGCAACCGGGGCGGGCGTTGAGCCCGGCCGCCGGGCCGGGGCGGGGTGGGACTCGCCGCAGGCAACTCCAACAGGATCTCGCCGCCGCGGCGGACTGTCATCGCCATGCCCTCGCGGGGCACGCTGAGTTCATAGCGGGCGGTGGTGATGGTCACCTCCGCCGGCGATTCCCGCAGCGTGTATGAGCTTTGTGGAAACACGGGGTGCGCCAGCGCGGCCAGGGCGGTGAAAAGCAGGGCATTATTCATGGTTATGTTCCCGTCAGAACCAGTTTGCCGTTCCGGAGGGGCCCGGAATAGGACGATCCTCTCAGAAATTCTGTTCAAACTCGTAAGGTGTTGTGGCAACAATGCCGACGCGGTAGTTTTATCAGAGAACCGCGGACGATCCTGCTATCGGCGCAGGCGCGGGACCTCCTATGATGCAGGTACTCCATGCCGTGCCCGCAGGCACTGTATGCATCGGACCGGATCCAGTGGTTTCAACAAAGGAGTGAGCGATGGCCTGCCTCGGACAAACGCCTTCCCAGATGTCGCGCAGGAAGCTCTGCGGGCTGTTTGCCGATTGCCTCTGGCGGGCGCGCCGGCTAAGCACGTCCGGTTGGTGAGGCAGCCTGAGGCGGTGCGCCTGGAGACCGGCGGCGTCAGCTACCACTTCAGCAAGCGGGACGGCCGATGGGCATTTGACTCGGCCTGGGCGAGTGGGAAGAAGGCCGCGATCCCGCTGTCCCGGGCCGACAGCTTTTTCCTGGGTGGTGGCGCAGCGTCGGATTACACAGTGGTGACCGATTCGGCGCAGCGGAAGGAGATCCGGTTCAACGGCATCGGGGCGGGGTTAGTCTCGTTTGGCGTTTCGGCCGCGGACAGCATGCCGCGCATCGTGGTACGGGTCCAGGGGCCGGACAGCCCGGTCTGCGCCTGGCGCACGGTCGCGGCCGATCCTTGCCAGCAGGGCGCCTGGCGCACGGTCGCGGCCGATCCTTGCCAGCAGAACGCCTGGGCGACGCGTGGCGAGACGGCGCCGGACGCGGAAGGCCGCGAGGTGTTCATCGACGGATCAGGCCGTTTGGTGTTCGGCCACAGCCGGGCCGGGTCTCTGGATGCCGCCTACGTCGTTCAGGCCCAAGTGCTCGACCACCTGAATCGCCGAGGCAGGTCCATGCAGGTGTCCGAGGCGTTCTTCAAGAGCGGGCGCACAGAGAGTGCAGGTGGGTACTTCGGCTACTGCCAGATCAGAATCGGCGCCAAACAGCCCAAGCAGTTCGCCATCGTGTTCGATCGCGATCTGGGCGGCCGGATGCACGACGTCTGCGAGAAGTACTTCGCCGCCGCCGTCGACTCCCAGGTAGACTGGGCATGCATCCCCGGCAACTACGATCCCTATCTGGCGATTGAACGGATGCTTTTGCGCCTATCCTGCCCGGAGCCGCTCATCCCGGGCTATGGCTGGCACATGGAAGAGTACTTTCCCGGTTACGCCAAGGCGGCATATCCATTCGGTGAAGACTCCGGGATCCAGACCAGCGCGCTGCTGTCTTTTGAAGGGCATGCCATGCGGCGGGATTGGGAGAAGTACTTCGGAGAGTACGTAATGAGCCAGATGCCGCTGTGGGGCGACTCCGATGGCACCGGCTTCTTCTTGCGGCGCCCGGGCGGGCAGACTCGTTGGGCCTACAACGACTACGTGAACGGGATGCCCCTCATGGAGGGCGGCAATTGGAGCGCTGCCGAGCACCTCTACCAGAACGCCGTGCTCTTCGGCGACGCCGGGTTGAAGGAGCGCTCGCTCGACCTGATGCGCCACGACGTCCTGGTGAAGCTGGACCTGGACAAGATGTACTTTCCGCCGTGCTGGAATCCGCTGGTGGGCAAGTTGCAGGACCACCGGGACGACTGGAACATCACTGCGTGCCTGGCCTACTGCGCCGGGCTGAGTTCGGAGATCCTCTATCCCGAGACTAAGGACCTCGCATATCTGGGCATAGCGGACCGGTTTACCGGCTGGCTGGCCTCCGTCTGGGGGCCGGAACTGCGCATGAACTTCCTGCACCCCAAGGTCAACACGTACCACTGCTTCATGGGGTGGCTGCCGCGGGCCCTGGTGCATCGCTACGAACGCGGAGAGACACCGGAAGTACCTGGAGATCGCTCAGGACTTGGCCTGGGTGCTGATCCTGACGCTCTGCACCACTGGTCACAAAGACAGTGCCGGGCGGCCGCTGACCGGCGTGACCTGCGTGGGAGTGCGAGGTTGCGTGGACTATGATTGCACGCCAAGCCTATGTCACGAAAAGGACTTGGCGTTTCTGGACACCATGGGCGCCCTGCTGTCTCACGTTGCCGGGGCCGGGTATGCGAAGTTCCTCGCCGTGCAGAGACTGGTGTTGCCGCGCGATAGTTGGAAAGACGCCTTCCGCATCCAGGAACAGCGCGACCTCAACTTACGAACTAACTACGGCAACTATGCGCGCGGCATGGCGAATCTGGCGTTTGGATTGAACCGTGGCAGCGATCCCAAGGTAGCGGTTTATGAGACGCCGGTGCCGCGGCGCGATGGGCGGATCAGCGCGCGGCGCGAATTGTCCTGGCCAATGGCACCGCCTCTGACCGCCGGACGTTGGTGCAAGTCCGCTTCCTGGAGCCGGGCCGGCACCAACTGGAACTGGATGGGCGCGCTCTCGGGGTCAGGACGGCCGCCGAGTTGGAGCGGGGCGCCGAAATTGGGGTCGAGAGGAATTCGACGCGGCGGCTGCGCGTGATCCCGATCTCGACTGAGCCGCCCGCTTCGCCCGAACGCCGTTACGACTCCAGCGTCACCTTCCTGAGCGACCTTGCGGAAGCCGCCGCCCAACGCGGCGTTGGCCTGCCCGAACCGGCCTTCCAGAAGGACCGCAGCTTCCGCGGGTCCGCCATCACGCTGAGCGATGGCGTGCATCGAAAGGGGTTGGGACTGGCTGCCAATACTGTAGTCGTCTACAAGCTGGATGGAAACTACAGGCGGCTCGCCGGTATCTTCGGGGTGGACCGGGACGCGGCGGCTCCGGTAGGGCCGAAGCCCTCAGTCTGCTTCACCGTTTTTGTCGACGGCCGCGCAAGGTTTGCGAGCGGCCCCATGCCGGAGGACACACAGCCGAAGACCGTGGACATCGACGCCGGCAAGGCGCAGGTGCTCGTGTTGAGGATGTCCGGCGACTGGGAAGACAATGGCAATCTGGCCAACGATATGGGCAGCTTTGCCGAGGCCCGGCTGATCGGCAAGGCCTTGCAGCTTCAGCGCGGGGCGGGGACCGCCGGCACTTCCAGATGGTTCTTGTAATCCCGCGGAGTGACTCCCCGTATGCTACGGAACACCAGGCCAAAATAGCTCTGATCGCAGAATCCGACCTCTTGGCTGACCTCGGCAATTGACTTATCGGTTGCCGCCAGGAGTGCTTCGGCCTTCGCGATGCGGAATTGGTTCAAGTAGGCGACAAAGGGTTGGCCGGACACCTGCTTGAAGAACCGCATGAAGTTAGACTTACCCATCCGCACCACCAGAGCGGCGTGCTCCACGTTGATCGGCTCGCCGTAGTTGGCCTCGATGTACTCGAAAAGAGGCGCCAGCCGCTCGAAATCGCGCTGTTTCCGGAGATAAAGGTCTTCGCTGTCCCGGAAGGCCGAATAGTGGTTCACCAGCAGAACCAGGATCATCTTGAGATACGTTTTCACCGACAGCCGTCCTCGATAGCCATTGGTGGGCAACTCCGACGCAGTGCGCCGTATGAGGTCAAAGACCTGCGCCGGTATTCCGGTGCGGGCTGGGATGACGTGCGGAAATCCGTCATCGCGCGTCAGGAACGGCATCAGGTACTCGATGTCGTCACCGGTTCTCTCGGTGCCGCGGATCAGGCCGGGAAGAAAGTAGAGGACTGCGCCTTTGACGGGGCATTGGGTGAAGGCGCTCATGCGGTGGAGTTGAGTGCTGCCGACGACGAACAGGTCGCCCTGCTTCATGTGGAGAGTCCGGCCCTGTACCTCATAATCGACTTGGCCCGAGTGCAGGTAGAGTACCTCAAAGTAGTCGTGCCGGTTGAGGCGGACGTCTTTCTTCGGTCCGAACTTGAGAAACCGGACGTCGATGGGGAACTCGCTCACAAACGGCCACACGTGGACCATCTGCGCGTTGATCTGTGGCTCAATGGTTGAGTACGCGTCTTCCCATTTGATGCGGAACAAGGGGCGCATTTCTACCTTTCCTGCAAGCACAGAATCCCGGCACGTGGGCCTCGACTCCTGCACCCGTTGCAACGCGGCGCACTCACTCCTAAGGAAGGAGCGCCAATCCATGCAACGGTCATTCCGGCTCCCGCGGCGATTGTATCACAAAAGGTCGCATAATCCGGTTCGAGGAGGACATTCGAGGAGGACATTCCGCGGATGCATTCAGGTAAGCCGTTCTCAACGCGGGACTTTGCCAGGAGCCAACCACTGATCGACTGAAACCAGGCTCCGATCGCATCGGGCCCGCCTGGCAGCCGCGATGGCCTGGTGTTACGGGAGACCCCGGCCCGCGGCTTGAAGCGCGCTCGATCCCACGCCCAGCCAGCTCGAGTGAGACTCTTGTCAGAAGAACCAGCGCGATTCTTATAGAGCGGCAAACCGCGCGGGTATACACTACGGACTTGGCACGTCAACTCGGAGGCGTTCTTTGCGAAGACGAGATCTGTTTCCCCTCATGGCCATGGCCCCCGCGGCGACCGCGCGGAGTGCGGCTGCACAGGAGAAGGCTGAGCGCGCAACCCGCGGCATGCCATCTCCCAAGATCAAGGACGTGAGCGTGATCGCGACCCAACCGGGCGGCTCGCGGCTGGTGGTGGTGAAGATCACTACGGATCAAGACGGGCTATTCGGTTACGGGTGCGCCACCTTCACGCAGCGGGCCGATCTGGTGGTGCCCGCGGTAGAGAAGTACCTCAAGCCGTTCCTGCTGGGCAAACCGGCGGACCGGATCGAAGATACGTGGCAGGCTTGCTACAACAGCTCCTATTGGAGGAACGGTCCCGTGCTGAACAACGCCATCAGCGGCGTGGACCAGGCCCTGTGGGACATCAAGGGGAAGCAGGCTGGCCTTCCGGTGTATCAGCTTCTGGGCGGAAAGTGCCGCGAGGCCTGCGCCAGCTACACGAGCGTGGGCGGCAACGAGATCCCGCAGATCATCGAAGCCGCCAAGGCGGCTATGGCACGCGGCTTCCGCCACATCCGGCTCCAGATCGGTGTGCCCGGCATGGCGGCCTACGGCGCCGGCGGCGGCGCCGGCAAGGTGGCGGCGCTGCACAACCGGCCAGTGTTTGAGCCCGGGCCGTACCTGCGCCGCGCCAACAAGATGCTGCACGAATGCCGCGCAGCGCTCGGAGATGACGTGGAGATGCTGCACGACGTGCATGAACGCGTCTCCCCGCGCCAGGCCGTGCAGTTTGCCAAGGACGTGGAGGACGTGAAGCTCTTCTATCTGGAAGACGCGCTCTCGCCCGAGGACATAGCCTACTTCCGGCAAATCCGGCAACAGTGCTCCACGCCACTGGCGATGGGCGAGTTGTTCAACAGCCCGCACGAGTGGGTGCCGCTGATCTCGGAGCGCCTGATCGACTACATCCGGATTCACATCTCCCAGGCAGGCGGTCTCACGCCATGCCACAAGATCGCGATTCTCTGTGAGCTGTTCGGCGTGAAGACGGCATGGCACGGGCCGGGCGACGTTTCAGCGATCGGGCATGCGGCCAATCTGCATCTGGACCTCGCCAGCACGTCGTTCGGCGTGCAGGAAGGCGGCATCATTCGCGGCGTGGAAGCGGAGATCTTCAAGGGCTGCCCCACATTCAAGGACGGATACCTGTGGGCCAACGATGCCCCGGGGTGGGGCATCGAAGTGGATGAGGCGCTTGCCGCGAAGTATCCGTTCCGAGCCGGACGGGACGGAATGAACGGCGGATGGGGTGACGTCCGCCGCGTGGACGGCACCGTCATCAAGCAATGAAACAGGAGTTGACCATGTCTGCCAAAGTTCTGCTACTTGTCCTGCTCTGCCTGCTGGGTCGCGGATTCGGAGCCGAAGACAAGCCGACGAGAGATGCGCGGCGCGGGCCTGCGTTTCTGGACAAAGCGACGATCTACCAGATCTGGATGCGCTCCTTCACGCCAGAGGGCACGCTCAAGGCCGCTGCGGCCCGGTTGCCGCACATCGCCGGCCTCGGGGCGTCGCTGGTCTACCTCAGCCCGATCCACGTGCAGTCAAAGGCCGGAGGGTATTCCAACCCGTATCGCATCCAGGACTACTATCACATCGATCCCGAGTACGGCACCGAGGCCGATCTGAGGGAGTTCCTCGCGGCCGCCCACAAGCTGGGCCTCAAGGTGATGATGGATATCGTCTACTACCACACGGCACCGGACAGCGTCATGATGCAGACGCCGGAATACTACATGCACAAGGACGGGCAAATCGTGCTGGGCAATTGGCGCCTGCCTCGCCCCGATTTCGCCAATCCGAAGTTGCGCCAGTATTTGATCGGCAATCTTCTCTACTGGGCCAAGGAGTTTCAGTTCGACGGTTTCCGGTGCGATGTGTCGTTTGGCGTTCCGCTGAGTTTCTGGGAGGAGGCCCGCTCCGCACTGGACAAGGTGAATCCGGAACTGGTGATGCTGGCGGAATCGGAACAGCCTGACGAGTTGCTGAAGGCGTTCGACATCAGCTATGACTTCAGCCATCAGGGTACGCTGCAAAAGGTGTTCCGCGACGGCGAACCGGCGTCGCGCATCCGGGAGCAGTGGGAGAAGGAGCGCGCCACGTTTCCGCGCGGCGCACGCCTGGTCCGGGCCAGCGACAACCACGATCAACGGCGCGCCATCGTTGATTTCAGCGAGCGCGGCCTGCGGGCGGCCACGGTGCTCAACTTCACGCTGGACGGCATTCCGTTCATCTACAACGGGCAGGAAATCAATGACTCCGTCCTGACGGATCACCAATCGCACTATCCGTTGCGATGGGAGTTGGACAAGCCGGGCGGGCAGACCGGCTCCGGCTTGGTGGGAGCACAGAAGGCGACCGTCGGATGGCACAAGAAACTCTTCGCGCTACGTGCGCAGGAAGCGGCGCTGACGGCAGCCGATGTGGTGTGGCTGAACAACAGCCTGCCGGAAAGCGTGGTCAGCTATCGGCGCCCCAAGGGC
>JBBQLF010000140.1:0-9129 GCA_038327695.1 Bryobacterales bacterium | reverse complement strand
CCAGTCCACCGGCCCCGGGCGGCGCAACCGGTTGCGCAGCACGAACCCCAGCAGCACCGCGGCGATGGTGAAGCGCAGGCTCAGGAAGAGGAACGTCGAGGCGTCGTTCAGCGCGGATTTGACGACGACAAACGTGGAGCCCCAGATGAAGGCGACGCCGGCCAGCGCCAACTCGGCCCGCAGATGGCGATCTGCGCCGCTCACCCGGCGGCCGCGTCTTCCAGCAGACGGCAGGCGATCAGAAACGCACGCCGCAGCCCCAGATCACGGCCCTCCGGCGAATACCACTCGTTCATGGTGTGCGCGCCGCCGCCGTTGCCGCCGGCGCCGATGGAGACAGCCGGGATCCCCATAGATAGAGGCACATTGGCATCGGTGGAGGCGCAATCGCGGCGGGATCGGATGCCCAGGTGCCGGTCCACGGCCAGAACGTGGCCCAGAATGGGCGCGTCTTCGGCCAACCGGCCGCCCGGCCTGGAACCCGAATCGCGGATCTTGCCGCTCACACGCCCGTTCACAGCGCGCTCATTTTCGGCCAGCAACGCCCTTTCCAGAGTGGCCGAAAGCTGGTTGGCCAGCTCGTCCAACCCGGAAGGGCTCTCCGAGCGCAGGTCCACCTTCACCCGCGCCGAGGCCGGGATGGCGTTCACCGTGGAGCCGCCGTCTATCACACCGAAGTTCCAGGAAGAGCGGGCGGCGGCGGGCGCTTCCTCGCGGGCGTCGATGTACCAGCAGATGGTCCGCGCCAGGGCATGGATCGGATTGGCCGTTCCGCGGTCTGACCACGAGTGCCCGCCGGGCCCGGTGACCGTAATCTCGAAGCGGCGGCAGGCCAGGGCGTCGGCCGTGATGTGGGACATATCCGGCCCGTCCAGCACCAGGATGGAGTGGAGCCTTCCGGCAAATGGCGACTGGCGGCAGAGGAACTTCATGCCGCTGAGGTTCCCGTCTCCTTCTTCCCCGACGTTGGCCACCAGCAGGAGATGCGCGGTGTGCTCCCAGCGCGGCCCCGTTGCGATGGCCCGGGCCAGCGCCAGCAGGCCGCTCAGTCCGGCGCCGTTGTCGGCGATGCCGGGTCCCAGGAACCGGCCCTTGCCGTCAATGCGGATCTCCTCCGGGTTCCGCGGGGCCAGGACCGTGTCCAGATGGGCGGTGATCGCCACAACCGGCCGGTTCCTGGCACTATCCGGAAGTTGCGCTGTGACGTTGCCGGCGCGGTCCACCGCCGCATCCCAGCCGAGAGAGGTGAACTGGGCCGCCATCCAGGCGGCGCGCTGCGCTTCCATAAACGTCGTTGCGGGAATCCGGCAGACGGTGAGATGCTGCTCGTCGATCCAGCGGCGTTCGCGCGCAAAAAAGCGCAGCACCTGCTCCACGGCGGGCTGGTTGGCGAGCGACTGGACGGGATCGGCGGCCTTGCGCGCCGCTTGGATGGACTCCAACATCAGTCCCAGTGTAGCGCGCCGATTTCGCTCTCTGACTCAAAGTTATTCCCTTTGCGCCGATACGCAAAGTAGAGACAAAGGAGAAAGGCCCCCGCACCTATGTTTGTCATCATTGGATTCGTAGTCGTAATCGGCGCCATCGTCGGCGGCTATCTGATGGAGCACGGCAATCTGATGGTGCTCATGCAGCCCGCCGAACTTGTCATCATCGGGGGAGCCGGATTGGGCACCATGCTCATCGCTAATCCGCTCCACATCCTCATTGCCATTATGAAGGGGATGATCGACGCGCTGAAGGGATCCCCTTTCACCAAAGCGTTCTACATCGAACAGTTGAAAATGTTGAACGACATCTTCGTTTACGCCCGCAAGAATGGCATGGCAAAGCTGGAAGCCGACCTCGACGAACCGGACAAGAGCCCGCTCTTTTCCAAATACCCGAAGTTCCTGAAAGACCATCACGCACTGGATTTCTTCTGCGACACGGTGCGTATGTCCATCTCCGGCGGCGTGGCGCCGTTTGAGCTGGACCAACTGATGGATCTCGATCTGGAAGTCCAGCATCATGGCAACACCGAGGCGTCTTCGGCGTTGACCACAGTGGCCGACGCGCTGCCAGGCATCGGTATCGTGGCCTGCGTGCTGGGCATCGTGATCACGATGGGCGCGCTCGGCGGGCCGCCGGAGGAGATCGGCCACAAAGTGGCGGCGGCCCTGGTGGGCACGTTCCTGGGCATTCTGTTGTGTTACGGGTTCCTCTCTCCGCTGGCGTCCGCCATGAGCAAGATCGGGGAAGCGCATGGCCAGTACATGCAGTTCATGAGGCTGGCCGTGCTGGCTTTCGTCAAGGGCACGGCGCCGTCGCTGGCCATTGAATTCGCCCGGCGCGGCATTCCCATGCACGTGCGGCCCAGCTTCAAAGAGACCGAAACCGCCATCAAGGGCGGCGGCGCGGCGGCGGCGGCGGCATAGGAGTAGCACATGGGATCACCTGCGGCACCGGCGCCCATCATCATCGTCAAGAAGAAGGTTGGCCATGCCGGCCATCACGGGGGCGCCTGGAAGGTGGCCTACGCCGATTTCGTCACCGCCATGATGGCCCTGTTCATGGTGCTGTGGCTGTTGTCCAGCAGCCAGAAGGTGCAGAAGGCAGTGGGCGGCTACTTTTCAGACCCCACGGGCAAAGGCAAGATGGCAGGTTCCAACAACGCCGGCGCGGGCGAGGCGCTGACGGTGGCCAAGGATGACATGAGCAAGTTGAAGGACAAGCTCTCGCAGGCGATGCGCGAACTGCCCAAGTTCGAACAACTGAAGGACCATGTGGAGCTTTCGGTCACCGCCGAAGGCCTGCGCATTGAGTTGCTGGAGAAAGAAGGCGGGCTGTTTTTCCAGAACGGCAGTCCCATGCCGCTGGAAAAGGGCGACGAACTGATCCGCCTGTTGGGGGACCAACTGAAATCAGTGCCGAACAGGCTCCTGATCGAGGGGCACACAGACGCCAAGCCCTATGCGTCCGAGGCCGGCTACACGAATTGGGAACTGTCGGCCGACCGCGCTAACCGAGCCCGGCGGATTCTCCAGGAGGCGGGTGTGGAGGGCACGCGCATAGCGCAGGTCCGAGGCTTCGCCGATCAGCATCTGCGGGACGCCAAAGACCCGCTCAACCCCATGAACCGGCGGGTTTCTGTGCTGGTGCAGTACCAGGAAGGGCCCGCTGACTCCACCGTGGCGGCGCCAGGGGCGGCGCCCGCGCCAGCGGGAGGGCACGCGCCGGCGCCGGCTGAGAACAAATCCGGCCATTAAGGGCCCGTCACGGAATAACCATTCCAACCGCTTGCTAACGCGCGCGGCTCAGAACCTAATTCCAACGGTTTGCTAACGTGCGTGGCTCAGGACCAATTCCGACCCAATTCCGAACCACGCGCGTTAGCATGCGGTTGTGCCGAGCTGGCAAGGTCATTCCGTGACGAGTCCTACGCTGGCAATCCAGCGCGGGCTGACGCCGTTGTCTGATGCTGGGGCTTGGGCCGATAATAACAAGAGGCACGCTGATTCCTTCTATGTCCAAAGCACCACACAACTCCCTTCTGCCCGAGCGCCAGGCGCTCCGCGACGCCAGCCAGCTGAGACTCGTCACCACCAAGGAAGAAGGCACGGACATCGGCCACCTGCCGGCCGGTGTCTTCGGCTTTACGGGCGCACCGGCGGCGGTGGAGATCCCCGTCTTCATCCGGCCGTATTTCGAGTGTTTCGAGATCCACAAGCTAGCTGATGGCCAGACGGCTTGGGTGGGCTACGTCACGGCGCAGGAACGCACGCTTCTGGAAGCGGAGCGCGAAGCGATCACCCTGGATCTGTATCCGGACCCGCACGGTCAGGCGGTCTGTCTGGTTCGTGTCCCCGCTACCCGCGTGGAGCGAAGAAAATCGCCGACCCGGGACAACGGCAATTCGATGCGGATGGACCTCGCTCCCGTTTAGGAGCGCGGCCAACGGCCCGTCATGAACTGACCATTCCAACCGCTCCGTCGAAAACGATGCCTCTTGTTCGCCGCGTGCCCGCGCCCTCCGCCCCTGGCGCATTTTCAGTGCTTCCGGTGACCCGCAGGGCAATACTGGCTTGCTAGCGCGCGCGGCTCAGAACCCGATTCCGAGCCGCGCGCGTCAGAACGTGTGAAATAATCAAAACCGCCCAGAAATGCGAGTTTTCCACAGGTACAGGCCTGGTAGGAAGCCCCAGGACGCGTTCTGGCGAGCAGTCTGATGGTTTCGTATCCCCCACGCGGCCGGTTCACCGATTTTGCATATTTCTTCACACCTTCTCAGCAAACGGTTTCCGCGAAAAGCGCTTCTTCACTGCGGCGCTCGCGAGAAACGACCCAGGTCTGCTCGCCAAAAGTGACCCACCCAGGCCGCTGCGCCAGAGGGCCTTCGGCGTGCCGCGCCACGTGGCATTCGCCGCGGATGATAACGCCACACCAACCGGCTACGGGAAACAAGAGACTTGCGCGCCTACGGCGCGGATGATGTCGCCTGCCCCGCGTCGCGCCACGTGGCGCGGCCTGTTTTTGACGTGGGTAACTCTAAATGAGCAGAGGTGGGTCATTTCTCGTGAGCGCCGAGGGCCCCGGATGTCATCGAGTTCTTCGACGTCGAGAACCGTGGCCAAGCCTACTAGCCACAACCTTATCTATCGATTATCAGAATTTACCTCAGGGCCAAGCGAGCCCTCAGTAAGGCAGGTACGTCGGAGGGATGGCGGACAGTGAGAACCTCGCATCCGGCGGCCTGCCCGCTCTGAATGCCCGGGCCGGAATCCTCCAATACCAGGGCTCGAGTTACGCCCAGGCGCCGCATGGCGGTGAGGTAGGGTTCTGGATTTGGTTTAAGTGCTTGGACCTCGTCCCCATAGACGCAAGTCTGGAACAGGTCTAACACGTTTTCCGCCTGAAGGATAGAGCGGATCTCTACAGTTGCACTGGAAGTTACGACCGCAAGTTGATAGTTGGAAAGCTCCAGGAGGAGTTGCTTCAGCTCTCTTGAGATCAGTTGACCAGTGCTGGCTCGCTCAGCTAAAAGCTGTTTTTTCAATGGATAAAGAGGCCATAGCTCATCGATTGGATGAGGCGGATGCGAAACACGGCCCAAAGTTTCGAGGAACTCCCGGTCCGAGATGCCAATGCAGTGATCCTGGTAGCTTTGCCAGGAGATCGCCATCCCCAGCGGGCGGATCACTTCGCTCCAGCACTCCCAGTGGAGGGGCTCCGTATCGGCCAAAACTCCATCAAAATCAAACAAGATAGCTTCTGGTTGTGAATGCATTACTTGAATACTAGGGAGCGTGTCATCTGCTGGAACACGCCCTCCATGCGGGCGTAGTCCGCTTCGGGCGCCACGAAAACGAGGTAGACCAGCACGGTGCCCCGGTCAATGGCGACCACCACATCCGTCTCGCGGGTACCGGCATAGGGGGAATCCGAGACGCACCTGATCACATAGGCGTTAGACCCACCGATGGAAGCTTGTTGCGGCTCGCCGGCCATTTTCATGTTGGAGTTCTGCTTGATCATGCCCTCAATCAGCGCCTTGGCATCGCGATTGAGATCCACCTTGCCGTCCGGAGGTTGGGCTGCACTGATGATGGCGCCATAGCCGATGTGGCCCTGAACCACGCCCTCCTTGGGCGCGAATGTAAGGTTCTGCTGGCTGCCGGTAGGCGTCCAGTTCTCCGGGTGGGAAATGGAGAAGTTCGGGCTGTCATACGTCTTGAAGGTGGAGGAAACGGGCGGAGTCTGGGGGCGCGGGGCATTTGGTAACGGCGCGGGCGCACCTCCCTGCCCCTGAACTGGCTTGGGCGGCGGGGGCAGCCGGTCCACGACGCTCTTGATCCCGCTCAGGTTGCCTTCCTGCGCGCCAAACGGTCCGCGAGCCATGAACGGGAGTTGCTCCTCAATCGACTTGACGCGATTGCCGGGGTTGGGGTGGTCCGACATGAACTGGGATAACTTGCCTTGTCCCTTGCCACCCATCTCGGCTTCCAGCTTTTCAAAAAACCGGGCCATCTCAACCGGGTTGTAGCCCGCCTTGGCCATGGTGTAGGCGCCCAGCAGATCGGCGTCGCTTTCGGCACCGCGGGAAAACTTGAGAAGGACCGAATTGGCGCCCAGGCCGATGCCGAGTTGCGCGAGTTGGCCGGCCAGGGTTCCGCCCAGCATGGCACCGCCAATCATGGCCGGTAGTTGGATGAGCTGCGACTTGGAGGCCTGCTGCGTGCCGTGCCGCAGGACGATGTGTGCCAGTTCGTGGGCCAGCACGCCGGCGAGTTGGGCCTCATTGTCGGCAGCCTTGATGAGTCCTGAGTGGACAAACATGGGACCGCCAGGCAGCGCAAAGGCGTTGATGCTGGGCTCATTGATGACCTTGAAGACGTACGGATACTCCTCCAAGCCGCCCTGCCGGATCAGCCGCTGGCCGATGCGCGTGACGTAGTTGGCCAGTTCCTGATCTCGCACCACCTGGAATTGCTTGGAGACCTCCTGGGAGTACTCCTTGCCCATGGCAATGTCTTGATCTTTGCTGAAGAAGTTGGGCCAGCCCGCTTTCGGCATCTTCTTCTGCTTGACGGCACCCGCCGCGGTGAGCGCAAGCAACAGTACGACTAGTAATCGTTTCATCGTGTTCCCTCTCTCCTACCTTATGCTGGCATAATGTCTCTATGACGCCTACAGAAAAAATATGGCACAACGGCCGCTTCATTGCTTGGCATGACGCGCAGATCCATGTGCTCTCTCATGTGGTCAGCTACGGCAGTTCGGTCTTTGAAGGCGTCCGCTGCTACGAAACATCGAGGGGCCCGGCCATATTCAGGCTTCGCGAGCACACGCGGCGCCTGTTGGATTCGGCGAAGATCTACCGGTTTCCGGTGGAGTACACGCTGGAGCAGTTGGTGGACGCCCAGATTGAGCTGGTCCGGCTGAACGGGCTCCGCTCCTGCTATATCCGCCCCATCATTCTGCGCGGCTACGGCGGAGTTGGCGTGATGCCTCTGAACAACCCGACCGAGATCTTCATGGCCTGTTGGGAGTGGGGCAAATATCTGGGCGAAGAGGCGTTGGCCGACGGCGTGGATGTCTGCGTTTCGTCCTGGAACCGGATTGCGCCCAACACTCTGCCGGTGCTGGCCAAGGCCGGCGCCAACTACATGAACTCGCAACTCATCCGGATGGAGGCCCACCACAACGGCTACGCCGAGGGCATCGCACTGGACTCCGAGGGCCGCATCAGCGAAGGCTCCGGCGAGAACATCTTTGTGATTCGGGATGGCACGATTCTGACACCGCCGCTGGGCTCCAGTGCCCTGCCCGGCATCACCCGCGACGCCGTCATGACGCTGGCGCGCGATCTGGGGCTGCCGCTGGTGGAGAGCGTGATTCCCAGGGAGATGCTCTACATCGCCGACGAGGTTTTCTTTACCGGCACCGCCGCCGAGGTCACGCCCATCCGCTCGATTGACCGGATTCCCGTGGGGAGCGGACGGCGCGGACCGATCACCGAGCGATTGCAGAAAGCGTTCTTCGAACTGGTGGAAGGCCGCGCGGCCGACAAGTACGGCTGGCTGACGCCCGTTCCGGCGCAATAAGGAGGTCAGGAAAGAGTCCAGGAAAAGTGGGCCGCGAACCTGCTCCCAATGTCAACCTCCCCCGAGGGATCACTGTTTTAGAACCGGTTCGCGGCCGAACTGATCCCACTGTAGAGGTTCCAGGCCCTGCAAGGGAAGCGCTTCGAACGGTCTGCGCGGGGCTTTTCAACAGGTTTATCTGCCTCTGTTTTGAATGAGTTGCGGAGGCGAAGCTGTGGACAAGGTGTGAATAAAACAATATGAGCATGAAATGTTGTGGGCGGGACGCTATTTCCGGCTCCTGGATCGAGATCGACGGGGCGGAGACGATCAAACGTGTCGACACGCCGGCCGTGGCGCCGGATCGGGGTGCCTATCTGGCGGCGGGTTTTGTGGACATCCAGGTGAATGGCTTTGCCGGGGCGGACTACTGCAATCCGAACACCCCGTTGGACCTGATTGCCCACTCGCTCCAGGTGCAGTTCTCCGCCGGCGTGACGCGGCTGTTTCCCACCGTGATCACCGGCAGCCGCGAGGATATGCTGGGGGCGCTGCGCAACCTGGCCCGGGCGAGGCGGGCACTCCCCCACGGCCGCGCGATGGAGGGCTTCCACGTGGAGGGGCCGCACATTTCGCCCAACGACGGCCCGCGGGGCGCGCACCCGGTGCGTCACGTCAGACCGCCCGACGTCTCTGAGTTTGATAGCTGGCAAGAGGCCGCCGAAGGGCACGTGAAGCTGGTGACGATATCACCGGAGTGGCCGGAGGCGGCGCGCTTTGTGGAGCACTTGACCCGCTCCGGCGTGGTGGTGAGCCTGGGGCACCTGGAAGCGACGGAAGAGCAGATCAGAGACGCGGTGGCGGCCGGCGCCACGCTGTCCACGCACCTGGGCCACGGGGCGCATAAGACTCTGCCGCGACACCCCAACTATCTGTGGCAGCAGCTGGCCGAAGACCGGCTTTGTGCTTCATTCATCGTCGACGGCATTCACCTGGGGGCGGACTTCCTCAAGGTTGCTCTGCGCGCGAAAGGCCTGGAACGGTGCGTTCTGGTCACCGACGCGGTGATGCCGGCCTGCTGCCCGCCAGGCCCGTACATGCTGGGCGAGGTGGAGGTGGAACTGCACGCGGCCGGCAACGTCACGCTGCGCGGCGGCGACCGGCTGGCCGGCAGCGCCCTGCGCATGGATCGCGGCGTGGAGAACCTCATGAAGATGGCAGGGCTGACGCTGCCTGAAGCGTTGACAATGGCAACGCGCAATCCGGCGCGCGTGGGCCGCGTGGCCGGCCGGCAGCGCGGGTTGCAGCCTGGGGAACGGGCCGATGTGGTGGAGTTCGACTTCGACGCTACGTCAAAGACCGTGCGAGTGCTGAAGACGTGGCTGGACGGCGAGCTGGTCTACTCGGCTTAGGCTTGGCGGCGGTGGCCGTTCAGCTCGGCGTCATCGGCTGGCGCGGCTCGGTCGTGGTGCTGTCAGACGCCGGGCCGGGCGGTGACCTGCGAATCGCCTTGGCGTGGACTGTGGCCGGCGTAGCGGCGGGCGTGCTGGCGCAACGGCGGGGCGCA
>JBBQLF010000139.1:0-9185 GCA_038327695.1 Bryobacterales bacterium | reverse complement strand
ATCGAGGCGGCCACCGGGATGATGGTCTCCAACCTCAGCGGCCCGCTGGACTTCTTTTCGCGGATGTGGACCATTGTGCTGGATCGGGGCGAGCGTGTGTTGACGGAGATGCGGCCCGCGCAACCGCTGCCGGCGCCGGCCGCCAATGAGTTCACTCTGGCCAACCTGAACGTGCAGCGCTTTCTCAGCACAGACCCGCAACTGGCGGTGCGCACGCAGAAACTCTCTCTGCTGGTGCGGACCGTTCTGCATCTGCCGGACATCCTGAGCGTGGAAGAGTGCGGCGATATCGGCGTGCTGGAGTCCGTGGCCGCGCGGATCAACCGGGACGCGGTGGAGGCAGGGCTGGCCGATCCGCGGTACCGGGCGTTTCTGGAGGAAGGCACCGATATATCGGGCATTGATGTCGGGTTCCTGGTCAAGACGGCGCGAGTGGATGTCCGCGTGGTTTTCCAGGAAGGCAAGGACACGCAGTATATCCGGCCGGACGGGCGGGCGGAGACCTTGAACGACCGGCCTCCGCTGGTGCTGCGCGCGATGGTGGCGGGGCGGTTTCCGGTGACGGTGGTGGCCAACCACCTACGCTCACTGACCGACATTGAAGATCCGGTCAGCGGCCCGCGCATCCGGCTGAAGCGCCGGATGCAGGCCGACTATCTGCGGCTGCTGCTCCAACGGCGCGCGGCCGAAACGCCGGGCGAGCCGATGGCGGCGCTGGGGGATTTCAACGCCTTCCAGTTCGCCTCGATGGAGGGCGATGACCCGCTGGCGGTTTTGCGGGGCGGCCCGCCGGCCCTGACACTGCTGACGGACCTGCTGCCGCTGGACCAGAACGACTCCTACTCGTTCAACGGCGCGGCGCAGACGCTGGACCATATCCTGGTCAACCGCGGATTGCTGAGTGCACTGAGCCGCATTGCTTACGCCCACATCAATGCGGGCTATCCGGATTCGTTGCGCAACGTGGCGACCCGGCCCGAACGCGTCTCCGACCACGATGCCGTGATGGCGTACTTCACGCTGACTGAGCCGGCGTTCACGGCTGCCGGCGTCTTTGATGTTGCAAGCAGTTTGACGGGCGCGGTGGCTCCGGGCTCATTGATTGCCGTGGACGGAGCCGGCATCCGGGCGGGCCAACCGGTCACCGTGGATGGCCGGGAGGTGAGCCCGCTGGTGGCCGGCCAGGGGTTTGCGGTTGTGCGGATGCCGGAGGGATTGGCCGGATTGGCCAGGCTCGCCATTGGCGGCAGCGAGGTGGAGTTGCCTGTGCAGATCACCGTGCCAGGGATCGTCTCGGCGCAGATGACGCTTGATTCGGTTGAGATCCATGTGACGGGCCTGAACGGGCAGGAACCAGCGGTTACGCTGGGCGGGGTGGCATGCGAGGTCCTGTCGGTCGAACCGTCGAATCCCAGCTTCGCGCCGGGAGTGATGCTGGTGCGGGCGGCGCTGCCTCCGGCGCCAGGGCCGGCCGGCGCAGACTCCCTGTTGATCGTGACGGCGGCAGGTCACAGCTCGCAACCGGTGGATCTGGGGCCATAAGGACGATGGAACTTTTCGGCTGCGGATAGTGTCAATAGAAGTAACGGCGCTGACCGAAAAGCGCTAAGATGGCAGTGCGGAGGCACCCATGGAGCCGGCTCAACACGAACCAGAGCTCGGTAACGATTTGGCTTCCCCGGAATGGCCGGGGTGGTCGAGCGAGGGGTGTCTGCTCGAAGGGCTTCGTTCTGGCTCCGAGGCGGCTTATGAGCTGCTGGTGGGGCGATTCCAGTCACCGGTGTTTCACCTGGTGCAGAGGCTGATCGAAGATCCCAACGAAGCGGGCGACGTAACACAGGATGTATTCCTGAAGGTATTCCGCAACGTCGGCTCATTCCGCGGCCAGAGTTCGCTCAAGACTTGGGTGTACCGAATCGCGGTGAATGAAGCGCACAACCGGCGACGCTGGTTTGGACGCCATCGCCGGGCCGAAGTGGACATCAAGGGTGACGAAGAAGGCCGGGGCTACCTGGATCAACTGAGTGATTCAGCCCGCTCGCCGTACGATCTGACGCTCAACGAGGAGTGGAAATCGGCTATCGAGAGGGCCTTGGCCGGGCTCAATCCGGTGTTTCGTTCAGCGGTGGTGCTGCGGGATATCGAGGACTTGAGTTATGAAGAGATTGCCGACGTTCTGGACGTATCGCTCGGCACGGTAAAATCACGGATCCTGCGTGGACGCGAAGCGTTGCGCAAGGCTCTGGTGGAGCAGTTGGAGCCGGCCCGGGGCCTCGAGTTCACCCCGCAGCCGATTTCCGATTAAGAGGTGAGCACCGCTATGGAATGCCAACAGGTCAAGTTGACGCTCTCCGCGTTCCAGGATGGGTGTGTGGTGGAGTCTGAGCGGCGCCAAGTGGCCGCTCATGTCAACAAGTGCCGGGATTGCGCCGCGCATCTGGATCAACTGGCCGCCGTTCGCCGTTCACTACGCAGCATGCCGCGCCGTCCCATGCCTGCCAACCTGACGCTATCGTTGCTCTCAATGGCGTCGAGGGAGTCTGCGTTTCGCCGCCGCTACACGGGATTCCGCGGGTGGGTGCGGAGCCAGTACGATCAGTTCTCGCTGTTCAGCAATAACCTGATGCGGCCCATCGCGCTGCCGGCCGCCGGCGGCCTGGCCTCAGCGGTACTGCTGTTTTCCATGGTGATGACCAATTTCCAGGGCATCGTACGCCAGCCTCTGAACGACATTCGCCTGACCATTGCGACCGATCCGTCGGTGAAGAGCATGTGGCTGGATGTGTCGGAGGGCGAATTTACGGTGGACGTGTTCGTGGATGAGCAGGGCCGCGTGATCGACTACTCGTTCCCGGACGGCTATGGCTCCATGAATACCTCACAGATGCGGCGCAAGCTGGAGAACTCGCTCCTGTTCACGGAGTTCAGCCCGGCCACCACATTCGGCCAGCCGATATCGGGCTGGGTGCGGATGAAGTTCAAGAGCCGCAGCGCCATCGACGTGCAAGGGTAAGCGGCCTCGTTTGGGCAGACCACTCGGACAGCATTTTCTATTTCAGCGCCCCATCCTCGAAAGGATTGCGGAGGCGGCGTGCCCAGAGAGGGAGCCGCTGTGCATCGAGATTGGACCGGGCCCAGGGTCGCTGACGGAGTGCCTGCTGGAACGGTGCGACCGGCTGGTGGCGGTGGAGTTGGACCCGATGCTGGCGTCCAGCCTGCGGGCGCGCTATGAGCCTGAGCCGCGCTTCTCGCTGATGGAATCCGACATTCTGCAGACGGACCTATCGGGCCTTGGCCCGGCCGTGGTCTGCGGCAATATCCCTTACTACATCACGTCGCCGATCATTGACAAGGCGTTGTCTCTGGGTCCGAACCTGATCCGCGCCGTGTTCCTGATGCAGCGGGAGGTGGCCGAACGGCTGATTGCGCAGCCAGGGTCGCGGGACTATGGCTATCTGAGTGTCTGCACGCAGGTGGCCTGCCGCGTGGAGCGTCTGTTCGGGGTCAAGCCGAACGCCTTCCGGCCGCCGCCCAAGGTGGACAGCGCGGTGGTGCGTCTGACGCCGCACGCCGAGCCGCTGGCGCCGGCCGGGTTCCTGAAGTTCGTTTCGGCGTGTTTCCAGCACAAGCGCAAGATGCTGCGAAACAACCTGGCGGCCCGTTACGGCCACGACATCGCCGATGGGCTGCCGCACGGGCGGCGGCGAGCGGAAGAGCTGAGCATCCCGCAGTTGCTGGAGATCTTCCGCTGCCTGCCTACTGGCTGAGTTTCAACACCCAGGCCGGTTGCCGGAGCAGTTCTTCCGGGAGGTCCGGCCACTGGAGACCGCGGCCCGGCTAGGGCGGCAGGTCCGGCCACTGGAGACCGCGGCCCGGCCAGGGCGGGAGGTCCGGCCACTGGAGACCGCGGCCCGGCCAGTGCGGCAGGTCCGGCCACTGGAGACCGCGGCCCGGCCAGGGCGGCAGGTCCGGCCACTGGGGACCGCGGCCCGGCCAGGGCGGGAGGTCCGGCCACTGGGGACCGCGGCCCGGCCAGTGCGGCAGGTTTGCCTACTGGCTGAGTTTCAACACCCAGGCCGGTTGCCGGAGCAGTTCTTCCGGGAGGTCCGGCAACTGGATGGTGACGCCGTCCCGGTTGGCGGTGAACTTCAACGGGGCAGTGGCTCCGAGCAGAGTGACCGCCTTCACACCGGTGATGTCCTTCACCTGGAAACCGCGGCCCGGCCAGCGCGGCATAATGGCGTAGACATCTTTGCCCTTGGCTGTGAAGAAGGCGTCGATGGAGGCCTTGCCGGGCGGTGGCTTGGCGGTCAGCTTGGTCACGTCGTAAGCAGTCTCGTACTCCTTGTTGTACTCCACCTTCGGCACTTCGCCGGCGCTCCACTGGCGTGTGGCCTTCCACGGTTTTGTGCCGTAGATGGCGTCGCCATTGACCTTCAGCCAGTCGCCCATCTGGGTGAGACGTTCCTCCATCACCACAGGGATGGTGCCATCGCCGTCGGGCCCGATGTCGAGCAGCAGGTTGCCGCCGCGGCTGACCAAGTCCACCAGCATGATCACCAGATCCGAGCCGCTGTGGTAGTGTTCCAGGCGCTCGGCGCGGTTGTAGCCGTAGCTGAACCCCATGCCGCGGCTCTCTTCCCAGGGGTGGTCCATGCCACTCATGCCGGGCGTGTATTCGGTGGTCCAATAGCCGCCATGCTTGTGGCGAGAGTCCTTGCCCCAGCGGTCATTGATGACGACATCGTCCTTCACGGCTGACTCGTTGAAGAGCCAGGCGAGCAGTTCAGGGCTGCGCCACTGGCTGGAAGGCAGATCCCATTCGCCGTCGCTGAAGATGATGGATGGCTTGTAGCGGGTGACGAGATCCTTGAACTGCGGGAACATGTGCTGGCTGATGTAACGCGGCTTATCAGTCAGCCACAGGGGGTTGTACCACTCATACAGGGAGTAGTAGAAGCCCATGCGCAGGCCCTTGCGGCGGACGGCGTCTGTGAGGTCGCCGAGGACGTCGCGCTTCGGCCCGGTCTCGACGGCGTTCCACGGGCGGCCCCAGGTGGCGGAGGCTTCCTTGCTCGGCCACAGCGCAAAGCCTTCGTGGTGCTTCGAGGTCAAGGCCACGTACTTGGCGCCGGAGCGGGCAAAGACGCCGGCCCAGTGGTCCGGGTCAAACAACTCGGCCCGAAACTGCGGAGCGAAATCCTTATAGTCGTAACCGGCGCCGTACTGCTTCTGGTGGTAAGCCCAGGTGCCGGTCTGGATGGCGTTTGCCTTGGGGTTGTCCCGGCCGTTGGTCATCTGATTCCAGTACCATTCGGCGTAGGCGAGCTTGCCCGGAATGACCGGCGCATACGAGGGGACCGAGTAGACGCCCCAGTGAATGAAGATGCCGAACTTGGCATCGGTGAACCAGGCCGGCGTGGGCCGTTTGTCGATGGACTCCCAGGTGGGCTGATAGGTTTGGGCGCTGAGCGCGGCCACGAAAAGGGAAAAGGTAAGTAGTGATTTCATCGCCAGTATTAGTCTATTGCAGAATCGCCGCCCAGGGGGCCCGCCGTTGCGCCGATGGAAGCGCACCCGGGGTATACTCGATTCACTGTTACGGAGGGGATCAGAATGATCATCGAGGATGCGAGAGAGCAGACCCGGGCGGCCATCGAGTTCCTGGAGAGATCCAAGGACGAGATGGACAGCCCCGAGGCGCAATTCTGGACCGTGCCGGAGTTCCTGGCCCACGCGGAGGAGTCCAAGCTGACGCTGAAAGAGAAGGAGGTGCTGGTCGATCAGGCGATCCTGCTTCTTGATCAGTTTTATGCTCACCTGCCATTCAAACGGGCCCGCTATGCGGTGGATCCGGTGCAGCGCCTGCGGCTCATTCGTTCGCAAATCCGCGATCATTCCGACCTGGCGTTCCATAAGGAAATGGTCTATGTCTTCACGCGGTTGAGGGACGCCCACACCTTCTACGGACTGCCGCGTCCGTTCCGCGGTGCTTTTGCGTTTCTGCCGTTCCGGATGCAGTGCTTCCATGACAACACAGACAACACAGGCCGGCGCCGCTTTCTGGTGACCAGCGTGATGGATGGCTTCAAACATCCGCGCTTCGAGCCGCATGCGGAGATTACCTACTGGAACGGAATGCCTGTGGAACGGGCCGTGGAACGGGAGGCGGGATTCGACCCGCTGGGCAATGAAGCGGCACGGTTCGTGCGGGGGCTCAATAAGATGAGCAGCCGTTCGTTGGCATTTGCTGTGCCGCCGGAAGAAGACTGGGTGTTCCTGCAGTATCTCCCGAAAAACGACACCGAACCGGAAGACGAACTGGGCATTCTACTGCCTTGGTACATCGCGACCGGCTGTCTGAAACCGGTTTGGCGGGATGGCCCCGCCACCAGCGTCAACGAGTCGACGCTGGAGACGGCACAGGCGCGGAAGTTCCTCTGGCATCGGGGCGTTCTGGCCAAAGAGAAGGCGATGAATACGGCGTACGGTCCGGCCCAGGCCTTGACGCCGGGCGCGGGCGCCGCCGCCAGTTCGCCGGAGGCCCAGGCCCAACCGGATCTATCGAGAGACTCGAAGTTCCCCTCGTTGTTTGAATTCCAGCACTCCGGCGGGGTGGCCGACGCCGGCGACATTGACCCCGCAGCCCTGCGCGATCCGGATCATCCGGACAAGCGATTTGGCTGCGTGCGAATTCGAAGTTTCGATCATTCCTCAGCCGATCAGTTCGTGGACGAGTTCGGCAGAATCCTGGACATTCTGCAGGCAGCGGCACCGGACGGCCTGATCGTGGACGTGAGATCCAATCCCGGCGGCGCCATCGACGCGGCGGAGCGGGCGCTGGGCTTGCTGACGCCCGAGGCTGTGCAGCCCTCAACCTTTCATTTCCTGAACACGCGGCTGACCCAACAGATTGCGGAAGCCATCAACACGGGCGCGTCCGGGGTTGCCTTGGGGCCGAACCAGGCCGAATGGAAGCCTTGGGCGAAGGACCTGATCGCCTCTGTCTTTAATGGTGGCGTGATGACATCGGGTCGAACACTGACCAAGTTTGAGTTCATTGCGGATTCCGGACAGCGCTACCAGGGACCGGTGACTCTCATCATTGACGCACTTTCTTACAGCGCCACTGATTTGTTCGCGGCTGGTTTTCAGGACAACGAGGCCGGTGCGATCATCGGCGTGGATGAGAATTCGGGCGGAGGCGGCGCCAACCGCTGGCTGCATGAGGAGATGCGGGCGAAGCTCAAAGGCCTGTCTTGCGTACCGCTGGAGGAGTTGCCCGGGGGCGCACAACTCGGGCTCGCCATCCGGCGATCATCGCGGGCCGGGCGCAACGCGGGCGCCGTCATTGAAGACGTCGGCGTGCACCGTGACATCGCCTATCGGATCACGAAGGACGACCTGCTGTACCGGGACCGGGATCTGCTCCGCTTTGGTTGCACCCATCTGGGCGCCAGGCCGCGGCATGCGCTGCGGATCGTCTCCGCCAGCAGGGTTGAAAACGCCATCAGCGTGGAACTGGAGCTGCATGATCTATTCCGGCTCGAGTTTCTGGTCAACGGGTTGCCCCAGTGCTCGTACGCGGCCACTGACCAGCAACCGTTTCTGGTGACCACCAGGAGTCTCGAGGATGACAACGACCTCCTGCTCCGCGTGAACGGCTACGCGCTGGAGAAGCCATTCCCGCCCGACGCCTCTGACGACAGTCTGCCTATACTACGACTTGTGGTCTCCGATGTGCTCCAAATGGCGTCGCGGAAAGTGACGGCGGCGGCCATGGCAAAGTAGAGGGTGATGATCGGCGAGACGATTTCGCACTATCGCATTACGGGCAAGATCGGCGAAGGCGGCATGGGTGTCGTCTATCGCGCGGAAGACACGCGCCTGGACCGCGTGGTGGCGCTGAAATTCCTATCGGCTGACTCGATGTCGGACGCGCACCGGCAGAGGTTCCTCCAGGAGGCGCAGGCGGCTGCCCGGGTGCATCACCCGAACATCTGCCCGATTTACGACATTGACGAGGAAGGCGGCCGGATCTTCTTTGCGATGGCCTACGTGGAAGGCGAGACCGTCAGCGGCATGATTCAGCGGGAACGGATACTGCCGCTGGAGAGAGCGTTGGACCTGGCCATTCAGATCGCCAGCGGACTGGATGCGGCGCACCGGCAAGGCATCGTGCATCGCGACATCAAGAGCACCAACATCATCGCCGGCAAACAGGGCCAGGCCTGCATTCTGGATTTCGGCATCGCCTTGCGGGAGGGCTCGGAGCGCATCACGCAGACTGGCGGGGCGGTGGGCACGCCGGCCTACATGTCGCCGGAGCAGGCGCAGGGGCTGGATGTGGACCGCCGCACCGATATATGGTCTCTGGGTACCGTTCTGTACGAGATGATCGCCGGGCAAGTGCCTTTCCGCGGCGGGACCCAGTTCAACGTGCTCTACTCCATCGTGAAGGATCCGCTGCCGGCGCTTTCCACAATGCGGGAAGGCGTGCCGCCCGTGCTGGAGGCGGCGGTGCACAAGGCGCTGGCGAAGGAGCCAGGCGACCGCTGGCAATCGGCCGACGATTTCGCCACGGAGCTTCGCCGCATTCGCGACTCCATGGCCGGCGCCACCGTCACACAGCTTTCCGCAGTGGCAGTTGCGCCGCCGCCCCGCGCGGACCGGTGGAAACGCGGGCTGATTGCGGCCGCGCTGCTGATGGGTTTGATTCTGGCGTACTTCGGCTGGCGGGATCTCTGGCCGCGCAGCGCGCCGCTGCCGGAAGAGAAGCAGATTGCCGTGCTCCCCTTCGACACCGCGGGCCAGGATGAGAGCCTCCGCGCGCTGGCTGATGGCCTGGTGGAGACCGTCACCACCAAGCTGACCCAGATTGACGAGCTCCAGGGCAAACTCTTAGTAGTGCCGGCCAGCGAAATCCGGGTCCGGAAGATTACCAGCGCGGAGGCAGCACGGAGGATTTACGGCGCCAATCTGGTGATCACCGGGAGCGCCCGGCGCTGGGGCCAGCAGATTCAGTTCACTTTGAACCTGGTGGATGCAACGAAGATGCGGCAGATTGCGGCGCGCACTTTGGAGTTTGATTCCAATGATCCGATCGCTCTGCGCGACGGAGCCGTAAATGGCGTCATCCGCCTGCTGACCCTGCGCGTTTCGCCTGCCGGTTCCACGGCGATGTC
>JBBQLF010000138.1:0-9225 GCA_038327695.1 Bryobacterales bacterium | reverse complement strand
AAGGGTTTCTTGTCAAGCAGCATGGCGGGTTCACTCGAGTGCGCTCGCGGTTACACCTTAACCCTAACCCTGTTCAATGGCCGGCGATGGATCCCGGCGATGGATCCCGGCGATGGATCCCGGCGATGAATCCCGGCGATGAATCCCGGCGATGAATCCCTCCGATGTTATCACCAGTCTGGCCGGCCCGGTCACGCGCCACGGAACTTCAGCCGCACCACCCAGCCCGCCTCCGCACTGAGACCGGCTGGGAATCCGCGCAGGCGCAAACACCGGGGCGGCTTCTGGTCAAACAGCCGCGGCAACGCCGCCACGTCGCAGGCAATGGCCTGGCCTGTGTTCAGCAGCACCGCCTCTTGCGGCAACTCCGCCATCGGGTGCAGAAATACGGACCCCGCCGGTGGCGGCGTCAGCAGGTGCACGTAAGTCACGGCGCCGCGCCGCGTGGTCACCACGTCCGGCGCCCCACTCAGGCGCGGTCCCGGCTCCACTTCCAGCAGAGACTCCTTCACCTGGCGGTACCAGCGCCCCACCGCGGCCAGCAGATCCAGCGCCTCCCTTGGCAGCCTGCCGTCAGCCATCGGGCCGGCGTTCAACAGGTAGTTGCCGCCCTTGGCCATCACCTTGTGGATGCTCGCAATCAGGTACCGCGACGTGTAGTAATCCTCGTCCTGGCGGTAGCCCCAACTCTGATAGCCGACTGACTGGCACGCCTCCACAGGCTTGTCGAACCAGACGGATGTGTTGACGGAGTTGTCCCAGTCGCGCTCCGGCGTGCCGTAGTCGCCGTCATCGAAGCCCCGGTTGTTGATCACCGCCTTCGGCTGCAAAGAGCGAATCATCTCGCGGAACGATGGATCGCGGTAGTCCAGACGATTGGCGTCCCACCAGATGCCGTGCACCTCGCCGTAATTGGTGCACAACTCCCGGATCTGCCTTTTGACGAACTCCACATACAGGCGCCTGTCGGGCTGGTCGCCCGCCTCCGGCGCCTTCAGCTCGTGTTGCCGGCCGGCGTTGGGATAGTTCCGGTGATGGCCGTCCACTACAGAGTAATACAGCTCTACCGGCACCCCCCGCCGCTGGCAGGCGGTGGTCACCTGCCGCACAATGTCCTTGCCATACGGCGTGTGCATGACATTGAAGTTCGTTTCCTTGCTGTCCCACAGACAGAAGCCGTCAATGTGCTTGGCCGTCAGGCACAGGTACTCCATCCCCGCCGTCGCCATGGCCTCCAGCCAGGTGTCCGGATCGAACCCGGCCGGGTTGAACTGCCGCATCAGCGGCTCATACTGCGCGCGGCTCCAGCCCATGCGGTACATGTGTTGCTCATGCCACGCCGGAACCGCGTAAATCCCCCAATGAACAAACAGGCCGAACCGCTTCTGGAAAAACCAGTCGCGCCCGTCGCCGAAACGGGCCGGCACCGGCGTGGCAGCGCTCAGTGCGGCCGCTGCGGCGGCACTACCCAACAACTGCCGGCGGGAGATCGTCTGAGTTTTCATGTTCACCAGAGCCTCAGCCGGACACCGCCCTGCCCCGGCTCCTCGAAGGGCCCGGGCGAGGGAGCGGACGGGTTGCGTTTCTTTCCGAAGTAGTCGCTGTCGATGACCACCGGCGTGCCGTCCGTGTTTTCGAACATCAACCCGGAAACCTTGGTCGTGCCCAGCAGAGCCGTGTTCACCAGCCGCGTGGCGGCTTTCTGCCAACCAGCGGCCAACACCATGCGCAGGAACCCATGGCCGCCTTCCTCAACGATTTCCACGCCGGGCGTCTCCGCCGGCCGGTTGAGCCCGCCGGATTCCTTGTAATAGGGCCGCGCCCCGGCGAGGTACACATTGCCCCCCGTCATCAGAGGGTGCTCCCGCTGATCATAGACCCACAGCCCGTGACCGCCGAAGCGCTGCGGATTGACGTCAGCCGCGCTCCCCCCGGCCGGAGGCCCACCGTTGCCGGCAAAGACGTTGTTGAAGAACCGGCTGTCGCCGCCCGTGGTGCTGTCCAGGCCGGCGAGTTGCGTGGAGTGCGCCTTGTGATACGGCGTGGAGCGCCGCGGTTCGGGCCGGCTGATGATTCGTCCGGTCATCAGATTGTGCACATAGGCGCCGCCCTCGGACCAGTCCTGCAGGCTGATGCCGGAAAGGAAGAGGTTGTTGTCCACCAGGAACGGGCCATGGTTCACCTCCGCGAAGAGGTCGTCGGTGGTGTTGTCGTACAGGACGTTGCCTGTGATCCGCGTGCCCTGGGCCATCCAGTCCATCCACAGCCCGCGGCCGGCGTTGTGGATGCGGTTGCCCTGAATCAGCACATCGATGGCCCCATGCAGTTTGATGCCCGCCATCTCAGCCCCGGTGAACTGCCGCTTGGCCCAGATGTTGTAGATGTGGTTATTCGAGATCCGGCTGAAAATGGCCCCGAGGCTCCCGACGATACCTGCCTGCTCACAGTTGAAGATCACGTTGTTGCGCACAACGTGGGACCCGATCGTCTCACGCGACCAGCCGCCCTCCAGCGCCCGCAGGATCACCTCGTTGTAGTGCGTCGCGCCGTCTTTCCGCGGGTCATTGATCCACACATTGTGGCCCGTCTTGCGATCTTTCCCCAGGCTGATGCCGGAGCATTTCGAATCGCTGATCACGTTGTCCTCGATGATCCAGCCCTTGCTCCAGTGCGTCCCGATCAATCCGATCTGCTCCGCCGTCGGCGCCGCCCATTGCGTGGCCGCCTGGCTCATGTGGAAGCCGCGCACCGTGATGAAGTTGCGCCCCGGCTGATCCGGGTAAAAGCAACTGGGGCGGACGTTGATCTCCACCAGTTCTTCGTTCGGGTTTTTGTCGTGGAAATTGGCGTAGATGTAGGTGTTGTTCTCGTCGCTTTCAGCAAACCAGGTCCACATGGAACCCTCGCGATCGCGTCCCTCTGGATAGGCCTTCGGGCTCAGGACCCGTTCCAGTAGATGGGTCTCCCACAGAGACCGGCCATTCAGGTAAACCTCGCCTGTGTGATGGGGCCGCCCCTTGTCAGTAAACCAGTCGCCCGCGATGAGGTCCTTGTAGGGGTTGTAGCCGCCAAACAGCGTATTCGGCACCGTTGCCTTCCACACGCCGGGCGCAAACAGCTTCCACTCGCGGATCACCTCCGATCCCTTGATGACGGCCTTCTCCCCCGGCGCCGCCTGGTAGACGATTCGTTTGGCGCCGGATTCGCCTCCGCGGGCCGGCGTCACCCTCTCCCGGTAAGTGCCCTCATGCACCGTAATGACGTCGCCCGGCTGCGCAATCTTCGCCGCCGCTGAGATCGTCTGGAACGGCCTGGCCGCCGAGCCGTCATTGGCGTCGCTGCCCCGCACGGAAACATGAAATTCGGCCGCCTGGGCGGCGGTCATCATCGCCAGCGCGATGAGCATCGTCCGAACGACGGCCTCTGGGGTTGGCAGACTTTCTCTTCTAACCATTATCGATAGACCTCCTCTGACACTCAGCTCCTACGGCAACTCAAAGACAGCCAACACGGGAAAGTGATCGGACGGGTAGCGCGCTTCCTCGTGATCGGTCAGAATCTCCGTGCTGAGGACACGCCACGGTGCGCGGTACAAAATCCAGTCGATGCGGTCGCGCCCTGGCTTGCCCCGGAATCCGTGGAACGTGCCCTCCGGGCCTTCGCTGCGTTTGGCCGCTTCCTTCCAGGTGTCCTTCAGCATGCCGGTCAGCGTATCGTAAGCGCCGCCCTGCGCGCCGGCGTTGAAATCGCCGGTGAGCACAATCGGCATCTGTGCGTCGTAGAGAGACAACCGGTCGGCGATCAGCTTGGCGCACATCCGCCGGGCGGCTTCATCCTCGGCCCTGTGCGGGAAGTGGGTGTTGTAGTACAGGAACCGCGTCCCGCCGGACTTCAGCTCGAACACGCCCCAGGTCACCATCCGCGGCAGCGTCATCCCCCACGCGCTGCTGCCGGCGCGTTCGGCCGTGGGTGACAGCCAGAAGTTGCCGGAGTCAATCAGCGTCAGCCTGTCAGTCCGGTAGAACACGCCCATGTGCTCATCCTGCTGGTTGCCGCGCCGGCTCACTCCGAACCACGCATACGCCGGGAGTTTCTCCACGATGTATTGGCCCTGCTCGTGGAACAGTTCCTGGGTGCCCATCAGATCCGGAGCGTGGCGGCGCACGGTGGCCACCGCCAGATCACGCCGCGCGCTCCACACGTCAGCGCCATCGCCCGGATTGGGAAAGCGCACGTTGAATGTCATCACGCGCAGCGTCTCGGCGTGTAGCCCCGCCGCGAGGAGTACAAGAAACAGAAAGCGAGTCATGCACTTCTGTTATACAACTGCCGTGCGATGATCGAGATGATCGATATGTTCGCCCTCGCAAGAAGGGCTCGGTAGGAGGTCCGCAATGAAGACACTCTCCAGACGTACGATGCTGGCGGCCCTGGCGGCTGCGCCGGCCGCCTCGGCGGCGCCGCCCGAAGCGGGCTTCACCCCGCTGTTTGACAGCAAGACCCTGAACGGCTGGGTGCTGATGCGCGGCCGCGGCCGCGGTTACATCGTCGAAGACGGCGTCATCGTGTGCCCCGCGGACGGTGGCGGCAATCTCTACACGGAGAAGGAATACGCCAACTTCGTGCTCCGGCTGGAGTGGCGCTTGTGGGAAGGCGGCAACAACGGCGTCGGCATCCGCGCGCCGCTCGAAGGCGACGCGGCCTACGCGGGCATGGAGATCCAGGTGCTCGACGACGAGGCCGAAGTCTATCAGAAGATGAATCTCCAGCCGGCGCAATACACCGGCTCGGTGTACCTGGTGTTTCCGGCCCGCCGCGGTTTCGTCAAGCGCAATGGAGCGTGGAACACGGAAGAGATCGTCGCCGATGGCCGCAAAATCAAAGTCACTCTGAATGGCGAAGTAGTTTGCGATGGAAATCTCGACGATGTGAAAGACCCGGAGACTCTGAAGAAACATCCGGGGCTGGCGCGCACCACCGGGCGAATCGGATTCCTCGGCCACGGCACCAGGGTCGAGTTCCGCGATATCCGCGTCAAGCCGCTCGGCTAGGTCAGGGCGCAAAGACCCGCTGAACCCAGCCCCGCACCAGGGTGGCCGCCGTGAGGGGGAACCGGTGGCGCCCCGGCATCAGGTGGAACTCGACGTCGCCGGCCCGCCGCCGCAAACGCTCCTCAAAGCGCGCCACATCGCCGGACGGAAAGAACTCATCCTCCGTTCGTGCGATGTGGAGAATTGCCGTGGTGAGCCGTCCTCCGCCGTCCTGGTCCCAATTCGCCGGAATGCCGCCACACAGCGCGGCGGCGGCACGCACGCGGCCCGTCTGCGTGGCCAGATAGCGATAGTTGAGTCCCACCGCCTGCGAGTAGCCCAGCAGCAGAGTCTCGCCCGCGCTCCATCCCAGTTGCGCCAGCAACCCGTTCACCATCTCGTGGTGCACATCGATATGGAACCCGGCCGTCTCACGCGTGCCCCAGTTGTAGCCGCAGGCCGTGCTGCGCGGATCGCGGCCCAGCTTAAACGTATTGGGCGCCTCCAGCGCCGCGATGTCCGGCTCGGGGCCGAGCAACTGCCGGCATAGCTCCAGCATCTCGCCGGCATTCATGCCGTATCCGTGCAGCGCCGCTACCCGGATTCGCCCTGACTCGCCTTCGCTGAGCAAGTAGCGGGCGGGACGGCGCAGCTCAAACGTCCCGGCCTGAATCGGAGTGGCCATGATTGGTGTTGTAACATGGCGAGTGCGATCCGTAGTACTAGGAGGATGCACGTCTGACCAGTGAGTCTCTAGCCTGGACTGCCGTACTACTGCTTCTGGTGGTCCTGGCAGTTCTGTGCCGGCGCCTGCTGGCGGAACGCCGCCTGCGCGCGCCGCACGTCATCGCCAGCCAGATTGAGACGATCCTGGACGCCCTCCCTGTCGCTATTTTCGTGAAGGACGCTCACGGCCGCTTTCTCTTCCTGAATCAAAGGCTCCGGCAGAATTCAGGATTGCGGAACGAAGAGATCGTCGGCCGCACCTATGAAGGCCTACTTCCTGCCCCGGAAGCGGAAAGCCACGAGAGAGAGGACATGGAGCTACTCCAGGGCGACCGCCAACTCGTCGCCAGGGAGTCCACCATCAGCGTCAATTCAGAAGGGCTCCGCACGTTTCGGGTCCGAAAGGTGGCGCTCGGCGGCTCGCCGTGGGGCACCGTGCTGCTCGGCGCTTTACACGACGTCACCCCACACAAGCGGGCCGAAGTGGAGTTGGCCCGGGAGCGCGATTTCATCCGGGTCGTGTTTGACCGCTCCAACGCTCTGATCGCCGTGCTGGATATGCAGGGGCGCCTGGTCCGCTGGAACGGACGTTGTGAGGAACTCACTGGCTTTCACGAATCTGACGTACGCCAGCAGCCGATCGTGCAGCTCATCGATCAAGTCCGGGAAAAGGCCAAGGTCCAACGCATCATCCGGCTGGCGCGCACGGGCCGGGCCCCGGCGTCGGGCGTCAACCCGGTACTGACCCGCGACGGGCGCGTCCTGTCGGTCTCCTGGTCCGCCTCCTTGCTTCGGACCGATTCGGGCGATCCGGAGTTCATCGTCGTGACCGCAGCCGACATCTCCATGCAGGTGGCGGCCGAGCGCCAGCGCCAGCAACTCGCCTTGGAGCTTCGCGTGGTCTGGGAGAGTGCCGGCGATGCGATGATCTTCGTCAACGCCAACGGATCGGTTGTCGCTGCCAATCCGTCCTTCTGCGCAATGTCCGGCATGCAACGATCCCAGGTGGAGGGAACTCTTTTTACCGGTGCTCTGTGCCAGTGGCCGGGCCACGAAGACGCCGAACTCGAGCGCTTCCGCAGCGATTTTGCCGCCCGCTCCATTGAGCCCGTCGTCGTGCGCCAGTACCGGTTGCAGGACGGCCAGCAGGTGTGGCTGGAGATCGCCAACTCCTTCCTGGAGCGGCCCGCGCAGCAGCCTGTCCTTCTGATGGCCGTGCGCAACATCACCAGCCGCGTCCGGGCCGAGCAGGAGTTGCGCAAGACCAATGAGTTCCTGGAGACAACCACCCAGTGGGCGCGCGAAATGGCCGCCAGTGCCGAGTTGGCCAGCGCAGCCAAGAGCGAGTTTCTGGCCAACGTCAGCCACGAAATCCGCACGCCGATGAACGGCGTTCTCGGCATGACCGAGTTGGCGCTGCTCACCGATCTCGACGCCGAACAGCGCGAGTACCTGCAACTCGTGCGCCTCTCCGCCGAGTCTCTCCTCGGGCTCCTCGACGACCTGCTGGACCTGTCCAAGGCTGAGGCCGGCCGCATGGAGTTGCAGCTCGCCCGCTTCGAACTGCGCTCGATGCTCGATCACGTCATGCGTCCGATGGGCCTTCGCGGCGCCTCACGCGGGCTGGAGGTAAACTGGCACGCCGGCCCGGACGTGCCGGATCGCCTGGTGGGCGACGCTGGCCGGCTCCGCCAGATTCTCATCAACCTGGTCGGCAACGCCATTAAGTTCACCGATACCGGCTACGTCAGAGTAGAGGTCAGCCCCAGCCAGCACGCCGGCGGCGAGTGCGGCCTCACCTTCGTAGTCCGGGATAGCGGAGTGGGCATGCCGCCACAGCGGCTGGCAGAGGTCTTTGAGCCGTTCACGCAGATTGATTCCTCCACCACGCGCCGCCGCGGCGGCACCGGACTGGGGCTCTCCATCTCCAATAAGCTTGTGGAGTTGATGGGCGGGCGGATGTTCGTCACCAGCCAGGAGGGCGCCGGCAGCGCCTTCGCGTTCACCATCCGGTTGGCCGTGGCCGAAGGCGGCGAGGGGCCCGGGCAGAGCGAAGTGGCCGTAGCGGAGACGCCTCGCATCTCCCGGCCGCTCAAGATCCTGGTGGCTGAGGATAACGTCATCAACCAGAGACTGATCTTGCGAATGCTGGATCGCGCCGGCCACACCGCCACACTGGTGGAGACCGGCCGCGAAGCCGTGGATGCCGTCTCGCGCGAGTCCTTCGATCTGGTACTGATGGACGTTCAGATGCCGGAGCTCGACGGCATTGAGGCCACCATTCAGATTCGCCAATGGGAGGAGCGCGAAGGCGGGCATCTGCCCATCGTCGCCATGACCGCCCACGCCATGCCGGGCGACCGCGACAAGTGCATCGCAGCCGGCATGGATGGCTACCTCAGCAAGCCCCTGCGCCTGGACTTGCTGTTGTCCACGATAGAATCCACAGTAGGCGCTGCCGCCAATGGCGGCGAAATCAATGACTAAGAACTCGTCGCGGAATAACCATGCCAGTTCGCCACGCCCATTTGCCAACGCGCGCGGCTCGGAATCGGGCTTTGAGCCGCGCGCGCTCGCAACCGGTTGGAACGGCCATGTCATGACGGGTCCCAAAGAGCCCAACCAATCACCAGGAGTCAAACGATGAAGGAAATCGACTACGAGATGGCCCTGGACCGCATCGGTGGCGACAAAGCGCTGCTCGCCGAACTGGCCGCGATGTTCGTGCAGGACTATCCCCGGCTGCTGGACTCCGTCCGCGTCGGACTGCGGTCGGCCGACCCCAAGGCCGTCCACTCCGCCGCGCACCAGCTCAAAGGCCTGCTCGCGCAGTTCTCGGCCAACCGCGCCCGCGACGCCGCTTTTGCCGTGGAACAGGCCGGCCGCGAGGGGAATCTGAAACAGGCCGGAGAGGCGTTTACACTACTGGAACGGCGCATGGAAAAACTGCTGCCCGAGCTGCGGGCCATGAGCAACCCGGCCTGACGCCACGCTGGTCCGCCGCCGCTACTCCTTGCGCGCTACCAGCCGCACAATCGGAGCCCGGCCCTCCGGGCCGTTCGACCATTCAGCCTGCGTCGTTCTGTCTTCATAACGTACGATTCTCAGCCGCTCGAACGCGCGCAGCAATTGGTTATTCATGTAGCCCGGCGGCCCCCCCGCCACCTGTTTCAACCCCAATGACTGCGCCTCGGCGTGATGGCCTTCCACAATGAGAACGCCGCCCGGCTTCAATGCGTCGATCAGCTTCCTGGCTTTGCGCACCGGCACCATGTGGACGTACATGCAGACGATCAGATCGTACTTGGCCCGCCCGATATCCATCTTCTCGATGTCGCCGGCCCGCGCGTCCAGTTCCACTTTGAGCTTCGCCGCTTCGGCCTGCGCCTGCTTCACCGCAGCGTTTGAGATGTCCACGCCGGTCACCTTCCAGCCCTTGCGGGCCAGGTAGATGGCGTTGCGGCCGTTA
>JBBQLF010000137.1:0-9251 GCA_038327695.1 Bryobacterales bacterium | reverse complement strand
CCGGGGACGAGGTTTTCCGCGCCGCGCACTTTGACGCGGGCGCCGAACAGGAACAGGACGGTGCCGCCCCAGACCCGGTAGAGCCACTCCTGCCAGCGGGCCGAGTAGCCGAAAACCAGGGTGATGACGGCGGTGCTAATGAGCACGGCAGTGGCCAGAGAAGCCGCGGGGATGGTGAACAGCCTGGAGCGGAGACGCCCCCACACGGTCCCGCGTGGTCTTGCCGGGTTCACTCGAGTCTAGGCCTTTGGTTTAACGGGCGGCAGTTCCTTGGCCTCACACAGCGATTCAAAGCCCTGGCGGGCATGGGATCCGTCGCAGAAAGGCTTGTTGGCGGAGAGGCCGCAACGGCACAGGCCGATGGCGGCGCGGCCGGCCAGGCCGTAGGCGTTGCCCTGGGCATCGCAGATGGTGAAATCGGCGGGATCCCCTTCAAGGCGGAGGGGGCCGTTGTTGAAGACCGTGACTTTGATGGCCATAAGGGTGAGGATAGCAGATAGCGGAAAGCCTATAATTTCACTATGCTTCGATGGTTCCCAATCTGGTGGATGACGCTGGCGGCTGTGCCGCTGGCCACGCAGTATGACCCGAAGCAGCCGGTGACGGCAGAGCTGATACTGTTTGGCCGGATCCGGAACGTGGTGGACCAGATGCTGCGCAACATGCCGAACTTCACGTGCGTGGAGACGATCGAGCGGAGCCAGCGGAGTCCGGGGACGAAGAAGTACCAGTTGATCGACACGATCCGGCTGGAGGTGGCGCTGGTGGAGGGCAAGGAACTGTATGCGTGGCCGGGCTCGACGAAGTTCGAAGAGGCCGACGTGACGAAGATGGTGGGCGGAGCGGGCGCCATCGGCACGGGCGACTTCGCGCTGCACGCCAAGAGCATCTACCTCACGGGGCAGGCCAAGTTCACCTACAAAGGGCTGGAGGCGCTGAATGGCAAGGCGGCGCACAAGTTCCACTTCCATGTCCCGATGGACCAGAGCCGCTACCTGATGAGGATCTACGGGGCGGAGGGCCAGGTTGGCTACCAGGGCTATGTCTGGCACGATCAGGAGAGCCTGGACCTGCTGCGTCTGGAGATGACAGTGGACGAGATCCCCGCCCATCTGCCGCTGCGGTCCGGGTCCAAGCTGATTGAGTACGCGCGCTTGCCGATTGGCGCGGACAGCTATGTGCTGCCGGTCATGATGGACATGACGCTTTCCGGGATGCAGGGCGGAGAGAACCGCAACAAGACGGTGTTTGCGCGCTGCAAGCAGTACTCGGGCGAATCCACGCTGATTTTTGAAGAGCCTTCGGCCGAAGCCAAACCGGCGGAGGTGAAAGTGGTGATGCGCTTGCCGGCGGATTTGACCGTCAACATGAAGCTGGTGGAGACGCTGGATCTGAGCAAGGCCGCCACTGGGGATGTGGTGCGTTTTGAAGTGAGCAAGAGCGCGCAGCGCGGCGGGCTGGTGCTGGTGCCGAAGGGGGCGCGGATGGAGGCGCGGCTGGACCAGGTGGTGTGCCGCGACTTTCCGTTTGCGCACTGCTATGTGGCGCTGCTGCCTGGCAAGATCGAGTGGGAGAACAAGACGGGCGTATTTGCCGCGGCTCTGGAAATGCCATCGCTGGACCACACGCTGCAGATGTTGTTCACCAACGTGAGACCGGCGTTGCGCCTGCCGCCGGCCGAGATCGGAATGGCCGCCAAAGGATCGTCGCTATTGCTGCTCCGGGGGAACCGGCCGAAAGTGGCGAGCGGATATTCGATGGTTTGGCGTACCCTGGAAGCTGCTGGAGAGTAAAAGCTGTGATTCAATTTGGACCGGAAATCGACCGTACGTTATTAGTGGATACGCTGGCGTTTGCGGAAAAGCAGGTGAAGCGCCTGGTGGAGAAACACCCCGGTTTCTACCCGATGTACACGAAGAACGGCCGGTGGAAGCACGACGGGCCGGCGTGGACGCACTGGTGCGACGGTTTTCTGCCGGGCATGATGTGGATCTTCTACCGCCGGGCAGTGGAAGCCGGCAGCCCGAGCGCCTACTGGATGGACAAGGCGATTGAGTACTCGCGGCCGCTGGAGCCGCGGCAGTACGACAAGGACGTGCACGACCTTGGCTTCATCTTCCTTTCCACCTATCACCGCTGGCACCAACTGGAGCGCGACCCGAAGCTGAACGACGTGATTGTGCAGGCCGGCAAGACGATGGCGCAGCGCTTTCAGGAAAAAGGCCAGTACCTGCGCTCGTTCGTGAGCGAAGACTCCATCTTCATCGACATCATGATGAACGTGGCGGTCATCTTCTACGCGGCGCGGGAGACCAACGACCGGAAGCTGCGCGATATCGCCATCCGGCAC
Organism: Bryobacterales bacterium; assembly: GCA_038327695.1. Lineage (GTDB taxonomy): Bacteria > Acidobacteriota > Terriglobia > Bryobacterales > Bryobacteraceae > Paludibaculum. The sequence continues at coordinate 6,901 of JBBQLF010000137.1, read as the reverse complement.
GCGCTGACGACGCGGCGGTTTCTGGTGCGGGGCGACGGATCGACGGCGCATGAGGGCCTGTTTGACATGCAGACGGGCGAGTTTCTGCGCCAGACGACGCACCAGGGGTTCCGGGGCGATTCGTGCTGGTCCCGCGGGCTGGCCTGGGCGCTGTACGGATTCGGCTCCTGCTACGAGTACACGCGCGATCCGCGGTTCCTGGCCACGGCGCAGGGCTGCGCGGACTACTACATCACGCACACTAACGGCGACGGCGTTCCGCCGTGGGACTTCCAGGCGCCGGAAGACAACCGGCATCTGCTGGACACATCGGCGGCGGCCATTGCGGCGGCGGGCATGCTGCGGCTGTGCCGCCAACTGCCGGACCCGGTGAAGGGGTTCTACTACTACTCCAGCGCGCTGCGGATCCTGCAGTCGCTGTGCGAGAAGCACACGGCCCGGGACGAGGCGAAATGGGAGGGGATCCTGAAGGGCGGGGTCTACCATATCCACAAGGCGCTCGGGGTGGACGAGAGCGTGATGTGGGGCGAGTATTTCTTCTGCGAGGCGCTGGAGAACGCGGTGCGGCACAATCCGGCCAACGCCCGGAAGCATTACGGCGGGCGGTAGGGCTCAGGCCTTTTCCGCGCCGCCGGACGACTTGCCGCCGAGGGCGGCGGTCAGTTTTGCATCTTCGCGGCTGAACAACTGCATGACAATCCGCAGCAGGGCGGCGCTGCCGCCGGCCAGGGCGGCGAAGTAGCTGAAGTAGACATCGAAGAGTTCGCGCTGGATGTAGGCCATGAAGAGGATGAGCAGGCCGACGGCCAGCATCAAGGCCATACGCATGGCGGGCCAGAGGCTGCCGTCCGGCTCGGCCGCCCACTCGATGGCCTCGCGCTCCTGAACGGCTCCCAGGACAAACTGGCGGAAGCTCTCGTTCATGATGCGGTAGGCCCCGTCGGTGCCGGAGATGGAGGCGCTGGTGACTGCGGTAATCAACTTCTTGCGGAGTGCGTGGGTAATGCCCACCTTGTTCAGCGGGTTCATCCAGTCGTCCTTAGCCAACTGGAAGAGAGCCAGACGCTCGTCAGCGGTGCAGTTCAGCCAGACAACGCGGTAGTAGCCATCGGCGAGTGAGCGGACCTGGGTGACCAGCGTCCGTTCGAAGTGGCGAGGGGTGGACCAGTCCAGCCGTTCGCGGTTCAGTTTCGGGATGCAGCCCCGCAGGAAAGTGGCGGCGTTCATTTCGGACTTGAAGATGGCGAAACACTCCGGGTGGGCGGCCGGGGAGCGGCCGAAGAGGGTTTCGAAGGCGGCCTCCTCGGCAGCCGGATTCGGGCGCTCGGCGCTGTCTTCGAACGCAAAGCGTTCGAAGGAGCTGAGCACTCTAACCCAACGGTCGAACTCCAGGCGGGTGGCTTCGTCGGCGGGCTTCTGGGCCAACAAGGACTGAATGAAGAGGAGCGGATCGACGGAGGTGATGAGATAGACATGCGCCTTGCCGGGAAAGACGACAGCTTCGAGCATGGCGAGTCTGTCCCTGCGGTCGACGGTGTTGACCAGACCGGTGGCGAAGTTGTCGAGGATGGCGACATGGCCGGACGCCTGGGCCTTGATGACGGCTTTGCGCCAGCCGCCCTCGTCTTCAGGCCTGCCTCCCAGGAGAGTGGGGCAATCGAGGGGGGAGAAGTTGGCGGAGATCAGCCTCTTTTCCTTGAGCTGGGCCACGATGTGGCGGGTGGCTTTGCTGGTGTCCGATTTGGGGTGGGCGAAGATCAACCACCGCCGGCGGCCAGAGCGGCCGCCCTCCAGGATGGCACGTTCCATTTCCAGGCCAAGCACGGTCTCGTTGGTGGTGGGCCAGGGTTCGGGCGGGCGGAAATCCAGGATGAAGAGGCGGCGGACGAGAAAGTGCTTCCACAGGAAGAGAAGCGCGATGGTCAGCAAGACCAGTGCGTTGAAACCGATGGCGAGCGAATGGAAGTGGTTATCGGCGAAGAGCCCCGGCACGCCGCGCCAAGTGGTGGTGATGGGCTTTGGCCCTCCACAGGGTCCGGCGGCGAGAACGCCGGCATGGCTCCTGGACAGCCGAGCCGGTTGGCCATCGCTGGAGGGTTGAGGCGCGGATTCAGGTACGAGATGGGCCGATTCGGAGTGTGAATGCTGCTCCACGTGGTGGTCCAGGGCGGCATGGGCGTCAGAGACGGAGCCCTTCGTTTCCGGGCACGCGTGGGCATCGTAGACGTCAAAAATGCCGGCACCGGTCAGACGGGCCTGCCGAAAGGGTTCAGCCAGGCAGCCGGAGCCGTCTTGCGCCAGGCACTCGGCCGAGGAGGCACTGGAGGCACTCCAGGCCCGGACGTTTCGTTCCTTCCGCTTCTCCATGGCGGAAGCGGCGGTGGTGACGCCGCCGGTGTGAACCTGGCGTTGGAGGCGCCAAAGGGCGAACTGGAAGAGGCCGAGGGTCAGGATTCCGGTGCAAACGAGGCCGATGCTGAAGAGGCGGAGTGAGAACGCCGCGCTGAGCGGGACATGCTCTTTCAGGCGTAGGAGCCAAGGCCGGTTGGCCGCCCAGGTGGCCCAATGATGCTTGCGCCAACTGAGTATGAGTCCGGCCACGGAAATCAGCAAGGCCAAACTCAGGAGGGCCAGCACGCGATGGGGCGGCGACGGCAATTGCTCGTAATCGGCCGTTTCCATGGGGCAGAAAGTGGCGGCCGCGAGGGCCACGAGAAACCAGGCGCCCCCCCAAATTCCTTCCAGGAGATAGATCTGCTTCTCGCGATCCCAGGGCCACAGGCGGTTGCTGGAGAATGCGGCGCGGCTGGTTGGGAAAAGCGTCCCTCGAAGCTGGTTCCACAGAACAATGAGCAGCAGAAGGGCTATGGAGGGCCCGAGGGTGAACGTCAGGAAACTGAATCCGAGAGCGGAGAAGAGTTCGTTGGTCTCGTCCGAATCGTAGTAGACGATGAGGGTGAGGCCCAGATTGGTGATTGACGGGGTCTGGCCTCCGGACGCATTGTCGTGGCGGTGCGGCTTCGGCTGCAGATCCTTCTTCGTGTCGCCGGCCGCCAACGGTTGAACGTACATCGCGACATTGCGCCCGCCGTAGCGCATGGACTGCGGGCCTGGGACGCGGGAAAGCACGGATTTCTCCAACTCAGCGGGGTCGCTCGATTCGCCGTAGAAGTTCTCTCTGAGATTGCGGGCGGTGTCGGAATGGAACAGCACCTGGCCGCCATCGTTGACGACGGCGAATCCAAATCCATGAGGCAGGATCGTCTTGACCAGAGAGGGGAGTTGGGTGGCGACCATGACGCGGTAGTCCGCGGGTTTCAGTCCGGAGGAGCCCTTGGGCGTGCCGGCGCCTGGGTAGAACATCAGCGTTGGGAGAAACTCGCCGGTGTTGGGCGAGAGGAGGCTCTCAATGGTGAAGTTCTGTTCAGCCTGGCCGCTGTAAGCGCTCAAGGTGGCGTAGGGTCCGTTGAGCAAGCGGTCGACAAACGGAAAGCGGAATACGGGCAGGTCAATGAGCGGAGTGGGCACGGGGTCGGTGGAGAGTTTGATGATCTGGCGCTCCAGGCCGCTACGCACGGAGGGTTCGCCGGGGTTGCGATTGCTGGTCAGAATGATGTGCACGAAGTAGGGGTAGTCGAGCAGATCCCGGCGGAGTAGGTAGGCCGGGGCCGCCGATGGCGCTTTGGGCAGCCGTTCCAACAGAGCGCTGAGCAGATGGAAGCTCAGGCGCGGGTCTGCGGGCCGGGCGTCCTGCGTTTCGCTGGCCAGGACGTGCACCGCTTGCTGGGTAGTGTGGATGGCCTGGGCGGTCTCCCAGGCGAAGTGGTCTCGAATCTGGCCGGAAAGCGATTCCAATTTGGCCTGCTGATCATGATTGAGGCGCAAGGCGAACCCGGCCACGAGAACGAGCGCAGCAAAGACGACGGCGGCCAACAGACTACTGCCCACCATGAAGGCGAGGGTGGTTTTGAGGAGCCGCACCCGCGGACTCATGGTCTGGAGCTGGAGGACGGGCCAGAGGAGCGACATGCCCATGATCAATGTGAGGAGAAGGGCCGGGACGCTGAGGGAAGGAAGCTGCATGGCGCGGGCTTCCCAGGCGTCCTTGCGGGCGAGGCCATAGAGAACCAGCGGCGCCTCGGACGAGGAGCCGGCGAAGGACAGCGTAATTTGTACGGGAATGCTGAAGAGGAGGTAAGGCTCTCCGGAGATCTCCACCTCCACGCGCCCTTCGGCGCCGGCGAGCTGGGTGGCGCCCCCGGCCGCGGCGCTGCGCGCGGACGACTTGCCGGAGTCGCCCTTCGGGAGTTCCAGGGGCGCTTTGCCCGGCGTCTTCTTTCCGGTGAGCAGAGCCTCCATTTCGCGGACGTTGGCCACCGGGTTGGCGGTTTGGGCGATGACGCCTCCGTCGTCAGTTGCCAACAGGACGGTATCGAATACCTCGGCGCCTTTCTGGCCTACAGCGCGCTTGAGCAGGCGGGCCGGGTCCAGTGCCGCGACAATCAGGCTGGACTGGGCTGCTGGCGTTCCGCCGGACGGGACGAGGGGACGGCGGACCTCCAGTCTAATCTGGGCAGGGGAGACCCCGGCGTGCCGGCTCAGGATGAACTTGTTGCCGGATTCGGCGGCGCCTTCCTCTTTGTAGTCAACGAAGAGGCTGTCTATCAGAAAGGCGTGCAGATAGCCCCTGACTTCGGCCTGGGCGGCCAGAGCGCAGTCACCGTCCGTGGGGCAGTTCCTGGAGAGCTTTTGCGCCTCCGCGTTGAGCACCTTGGACTCCCTCCGCACTGCGAACTCGTGGCGAATGCGAACTGCGGCGTCCATGGTGTCTGCGGCGCCCTTGACCGCGGCGGCGAATTGGCGGGAGGCGACTTCCAGAACGCGAAAAGCGCGGGCATTCATGAAGCCTTCCTGCGCCTTTACCTGCCGGACGTAGTAGGCGAAGAAGGGCAACAGGAGGGCGAGCGTCACCAGCGACGGCGCGTAGAGCCTGAGTTTCCCAGATGGTGCAGCCATGGTACTTCCTTATCCCAGCTTCGAGCCGGGCCAATCTGTGCGAGTTGACACAGTTTAGGCTAAATGGGGCGGTAATGCAATGAAAAAGGGGGACTTTACGGTTTCAGGCCGAGCGGTGCGCAGCGCCGGCGGTGCGCTGGACGGTCCACCACGCGACCAGATAGAGCAGCGCGCCGAGCAGCAGGGTGTTGCGGAGGCCGAGGTAGATGGCCAGGAAGATGGCCGAGCCGGAACCGAGCACACTGGCGGCGGCGTTGAGGGACCAAGCCCAGCGGACCGAGGGCGGGTGCCAGGCTTCCAGGCGGGTGAGGCCGGCGGGAAAAGGGATGCCCATGGCGAACCCGGCCGGGGCGATGAGGCAGATAGTGATGAATACGCGGACGGCCAAGGGCAGCGCGGCGCCGGCGTTGATGATGGGCGTGACAGCGACGGCCAACAGAGCGACGACGGCGGCGACGACGGTGAGCGCGGCGCGCAGGCGGTGGTCCTGGCCCTGGACCAGACGCCGGCTGTAGAAGCTGCCGATGCCGCTGGAGACGAGCATGGAGAATATCACCACGGTGAGGGCATAGGTCGGGTGGCCGAGGAAGAGGACCAGTTTCTGGATCAGGCCGACCTGGATGAGGATGTAGCCGGCGCCGAGGCAGAGGAAGTAGAGCAGGAAGGTGGGCACGCCTTTTTCGCGGGGCAAGCGGGCGCCGAGCAGGAAAGGGGGCAAGGCGAGGGTGACGATGGTGGCCAGAAGGCTGACGCCGAGCATGTAGAACAGGGTGGGCACGGCGAGGTTGACCTTGAAATCGGCGTTGCCGCGGGTGCCGCTCTGGCGGAAGTTCAGGATGTCCCGGCCCTGGACAGTATAAAAAAAGAACGGCCGGTCGTCCGGCACGGAGGAGACGTTGTAGGGGTAGGCTTCGAGGAAGGCCGCCGGGTCTTTGGCGGTGAGGTAGGTGGCGAACGGGTTATCTGGGGCCTGGCCGGGCAGGTACATGATCTCAAAGTTGCCCTGCATGGCGGCGAGGCCGGCCCGCTCCAGATCTTCCACCGGGAACGGCTTGCGGGCGATGATGACGGTATCGGTGGCGCCCCGTTGCTTCAGCTTCTGGACGTCCTCGCGCACGACGATGACATGGCGCCAGGGCTCTTTCTCACCCAATTCGAGCAGGGCCTCGCGGGCGAGCACGAGAAGGCGCAACGATTCCCTGGGGGGATCGAAGCCCCAGCGGGTGAAGGCCAGAATGCCGTCGCCGGTGAGATGGGAGAGGTAGTCGACGAAGGCCTCTTTGGTGTAGAGGTTATTCTCGGAGAGCGCGAAGGCGCCGGCGGCGGTGGAGGCCCAGGTATCGACGAGAGTCGCCTGGAGGACTTGGTACTTTTCGGGCGTGCGGCGGATGAAGCTGCGCCCATCCTCGACGACGATGCGGACGCCCGGACGGCGGTAGAGGCCGCGGCTGGCCTCGCGGTAGCGCCCGCGCATGAGGGTGTCGGCGATGATGGGGTTGATCTCCACGCCGGTGACGTCGGTGGAGCCGGAGGCGATGGCGCGGGCGACGTCCCAGCCGCCGCCGGATCCGATGATGAGGGACTTGGCGCCGGGTCGCATGCGGTAGGGAAAGGCGGGACCGTGGGCGCGGAGTTCGGCGCGCTGGGCCGGCGTGAGGTGGTCGAGATCGAAACGTGGGATGCCGGTTGTGGCGTCGGCGTCAATGACGATGACCGGGTCCGCGCCGGGTTCCTGGGTAACCGAGATCCGCGAGAAGCTGTTCCACTGGACGAAGGACTCGGCGGCCAGAGGGTTGCCCTTCGCGGAGGTGATGTCGAGGATGGGCGTGCGCTTGTTGCCGATGATTAGGGCGACGAGGAAGAGCGCGATAGCGGCAGCCACGGC
>JBBQLF010000136.1:0-9258 GCA_038327695.1 Bryobacterales bacterium | reverse complement strand
AGAGGACAAAGTGGTCATGCGGAGGCCGATCCGGGTCGCGCCACACGACGTAGTGGTGGAAGCGGTGGACCGCATATTCGCCTGACGCATTCAGTCCAGACCGAAGCCGGGCGGTATATCGAACGGCGGCGGCTGGGCGGAGTCGACATCGGTGGAGCCGTACTCCCGGGCCAACTGGCCGGCCGTCACCAGGTGGCCAGACCTGCCGGGCACGTGCGGATCCGCCGCCAGGTACTGGATCGACCGGCCAATGTACTCCGGTGACTCGGTGGCGGACAGATCGAAGGGCCGCACGGCATGCGCGGCCAGTACACGCTCCGTGCACACGAAGCCGGGCGCCATGGCGACCGCGGCAACCCGGTGCGGCTTCAGCTCCAACGCCACCGCGTAGGTCATGCGGGCCAAGGACTACTTGACCAAGTCATAGGGCAGCGGGCGGGCATACTTGCCGCCGAGCCAGGCCAGCGTGTTGACGATGAGGCCGGTCCGGCGCTGGATCATCGGCGGGACGGCCAGGCGCGCGGCGGCGAAGTGAGGACGCAGGCCAGTGGTGAACAGAGCATCCCAGTCTGCGAGTGAGAGCTGCCAGAAGGCGTGCTGGGGCAGGCCCATGGGGTACGGCTCGTAGCCGCCCCAGACGTTGTTCACCAGCAGATCCAGGACGGGCAGTTGCGCGAACAAGGCATCCACTTCCCCATCCACGGTGTGGTCGCAGAGGAGGCCGTGGACCGTGCCGCCGCGCGCCTGGCACTCATGCGCGGTATGGGCCAGCCGGTGCTGGTTGCGTCCGGTGATGGAGACTGTGGCGCCGCCGGCGGCCAGTGCCAGCGCAATGCCGCGGCCGATGCCCTGCGAGGCTCCGGTGATGAGGGCGTTCATGCCTGGATTGCAGTTCGCGCCGCTACGGATTGAAAGGGGCGCGGGCTATGATCTTCGCCTCATCCAGTGCGATGCCGAAGCCCGGCCGGTCCGGCAGTTCGATCATGCCGTTCACCGGCGTGAGCTGGTGCTTTTCGAAATGATAGTAGCTCCGCATTTTGGAGATCAGGTACTCCACCATCGGGCACGTGGCCGGCGATTGCGCCGCCACCACATGCAGGGCCGCGTGCAGAGAGTGGCCGTGCGGAATCACCTGCGCGTCATACAGCGAGGCGATGGCGCACATCTTGACCAGTTCACTGGCACCGCCGCACCATTCCGGATCGGCCTGCAGGACCGAAAGGGCGCGGGCGCTCAGGTAGCGGTTCGCCTCGTAGCGGCCGTAGATGTGCTCGCCGCTGGCCACCGGGATGGACGTGGCCTTGTGCAGGTCCGCAAACGCCTCCAGCTTGTCGGGCGGGAAGGCCTCCTCAATCCAGCGCGGGCGGAACTGCTCCACCTGTTTGGCCCACGCGATGGCATAGTCCAGCGTCCAGCCCATGAAAGCGTCGAACATCAACTGCACGTCGTCGCCCACGGCCTGGCGCAGCACGCGGACGAGTTCGACGTTTTTGGCCAGGCCCGGCAAGCCGTCGCCGGGGCCATAGGCCAGAAACCACTTCTGGTTGCGGAAGCCCTGCGCCTTCAACTCGGCGGCCTTGCGCGCGGCGGCCTCGGGTTCCACCGAGAAACCCAGGCAGGATCCATAGGCCTCGATAGCGGGCCGTGTAGGGCCCCCCAGCAGGCGGTAGACGGGCGTCTTGAAGTAGCGGCCCCGCAGGTCCCACAGGCAGTTGTCGATGGCGCTGATGGCCATCAGCGGGTGGCTGGAGCGGGCGTGGCGGTTCCAGCGGTACATCTGGTCATACAGGGTCTCGCCGGCCAGCGCATCCTTGCCCATCAGGAACGGCTTGAGCTGCGACTCGATGACCCGCGCCGCTTCGCTGTCGATGGGTCCGTAAAGCCCCTCCAGCCCGCCCGCCGTCTTCATGGTGAGATACAGCGCGGAGACGTTGGCCTCGCGCGGCGCCTGCGGATTGTCGCGGTAGGGCTTGGGGCGCAACTCGGCGTAGACGTGATTGGCTTGGACCTGGTACTGGTTGTCCTGTCCAGGCGTGGTAGCGTGCTTGCCGGTCAGGCGCGTGTGGCCGATGGCGGTGATCTTTTCGGCCGGCGTGGCCGCGGCGAAGGCGGGCAGGGCGGATAGGGCGGTCAGGAAGTGGCGGCGTTGCATAGGGTGAGGCAAATCCATTCGTTGCGGGTGAGTGTATCAAGCACGTGGTATCCGAACGGCTGCAGCGCCTCGGCCACCTTGGCGCAGTTGCGGTCCGGGAAGCCGGAGAGGATCAGCAGACGGCGGCTGATACGGGCGTATTCGGCGGCCAGCGTCTGGTGCGTGAAGGCGTTGATGTTGGCGGCCACCAAGTCCACCGACTGCGTCCGGATGGCGCGCGTGGATCCGGCGAACAGGTGCGGCGGCAGCCCGTCGGCCAGCAGATTCCGGTGCGCGACGTAGACGGAGTGGAGATCGATGTCGCAGCCGAAGGCATGCCGCGCGCCCAGGTGCCACGCGGCAGCGGTGAGAATCCCGGAGCCCGTGCCCAGGTCCAGGACCCAATCCCGCGGCTGGACGTGTGCCTCCAGCGCCTCCAGGCAGAGTTGCGTGGCCGGATGCGCGCCCGTGCCCAGCGCCTCGCCCGGATGGATCGTCAAGCGAATCCGCCCGCGCGGCGTCGGCCCTTCGTCCCATTCCGGCGCCAGGTAGAGCCGCCGGCCGACTGAGAAGGGCTGCCAGGCCTGGCGGGTCGCCGTCTCCCAGTCAATTTCCGGATCGGCCTCCACGCGCGGCCGGTACTGTTCAAAGCGCTGCAACAACCCCGCCGGGTCTTCAAACCACGCCCGGAGTCTGCACCGTGCCGCGGGCAGCGAATCCTCCTGAATGCCGGTGGCGCCCTCCTCCCAGAGTTCGGCGGAGAGCATCTCTACTTCGGAATCTGCGCAATCGACGAAGAGCGAATACATAGGCGGGGTCAACCCTGCACGCGTCCTTGTTTATCAGACCAGAAGCGTTCGCGCAACACCAGCTTGCGAATCTTGCCGGTTCCGGTCTTCGGCAACGGCTCCTCGGAGATCTCCACGTGGCGCGGCAGCTTGAACTTGCCGAGCCGGAATTTCAGGAACTCGAGCAGCGCTTCTTCGGTGAGTTCCTTTCCGGGTTTCAGAACGACGATCGCCGCCGGCACCTCGCCCCACTCCTCATCCGGCGCGGCCACCACGGCGCACTCCAGAACGGCCTCATGCGCGAAGATGGCCCGCTCCACTTCCAGCGACGAGATGTTCTCTCCGCCGCTGATGATGATCTCCTTCTTGCGGTCCACGATGTGGATGTAGCCCTCTTCGTCCCACACCGCCATATCGCCCGTGTAGAACCAGCCCTCGCGGATGACCGCCTCGGTGGCCGCCGGCTCGCGGTAGTAGCCCAGCATGACGTTGTCGCCCTGCGCCACAATCTCACCAATGCTCTGTCCGTCCCGCGGCACGCTGTTGCCGTACAGGTCCACTACCCGCACGGTGGTGCCGGGCACGGCCCATCCGGCCATCGCCTGGCGGCGGCACCTCTCGTCGTCATCCATTGCAGCCAGAGTCGATTTCGGCAGCGAAATCGTCAGCACCGGACACGTCTCGGTCAGGCCGTAGCCGGCGTGGACCAGGCAATGGAAGGCCGCCTCCATGCGGGCCACCAGTTCCGGCGAGGAGGCCGCGCCGCCGGTCATGATGCGCCGCAGACTGGAGAGGTCATAGTTGCCCAGTTCGGGCGAGTTCAGCAGCATGTTGGCCATGGTGGGCACCAGGCTCATCTCTGTGGCGCGGTGCTGCTGGACCAGCGAGAACACGGTCACCGGATCAAAGCGCCGCACCATGATCTGCTTGAAGCCGAGCATCGTGGATGTTTGCGGGCGCGACCAGCCGTTGGCGTGGAACAGCGGGATGGTGTGCAGGTCTATGGTGTGGCAGGAGTCCCCGACCGTAGTGGCAACGGCCAGCGCGCTCAAATAGAGATTGCGGTGCGTCAGCATCACGCCCTTGGGCGTGCCAGTGGAGCCGGATGTGTAGAACAGTTCGGCCACCGCGTTCTCATCCACACGGAGGATGTCCGGCGCGCTGGGCGTGCCTTCCGACAGCAGTTCCTCGTAGGTGAAGGCCGCCTGGGGCACGGCCGAATCGAGCGTGACCCAGTGCCGGACTTCCGGGCATTCCGGCTGGAGCTGATCAACCAGCGTGACGAAGTCATTCTCAAACAGAACCATCTTCGCGCCGGAATGGTTCAGGATGGTAATGAACTCCAGCGGCGAGAGGCGCACGTTCAACGGCATCACAATTGCGCCGGCCTGCACCACCCCGTAGTAGCCCTCCAGCAGCTTGTGCGTGTTGAAGCTGAGATAGGCGACCCGATCGCCCGGCTCGATGCCGTGCTTGCCGAGTGCGGAGGCCAGCTGCCGGCAACGCGTTCCGAACTGGGCGTAAGTGAAGGACTGGTCCCCGCAAACGAGGCCGGTCTTGTGGGCAAAGAGATCCAGCGCGCGTTCCAGACAGCGCAGCGGCGTCAGCGGCACGTTCATTGGGCGCCTCCTCGGGCGGGGTCTATTTCGCTCTGGATGCTTTGTAGGCGTCGCGGGCGGCACGAATCTGGCGTGCGTGTTTTTCGGCGTGCTCGGTGTAGATGCCGAGCAGTTCATAGAGTGACACCGCACCGCGCTCAGAATGGGTGCCCTTGCGGGTCCAAGTATCGCCGGCCTGCGCCTTCAGCAGTTCGTGGTTCTCGCCCCGGATGCGGCGGAACGTCTCCAGCGCCTGGGAGAATTTCCGCGTGGTGTAGCCGAGCTTGGAGGCCCAGGCGTCCTGATCGTAGGCGACGATGGTAGGGTTGTCCTCCGCGATAACGCGGGAGAAACGATCACGTCCGGCCATTTCAGAATCGGCCAAATGGCAGACAATCTGCCGGACGCTCCACTGGCCCGGAGCGGAGACGAAGTCGAGTTCTGATCCGGCGGCGCCGGTGGTGATGGCGGCGATGAGTTCGGCGCCACGGCGGAAACGTTCCAGGAGTTCAGGGATATCGTTCATAGATTTCTAATAGTAGTCTGCGCAGCTCATGTAGTAGCCGCACCGCTCGCAACGCAGTTTGCATCGGTGGGGTTGCAGGCGAGTGGAGCAAACGGGGCACCAGAGCATCGGCTCATCGGCGTCGCTGGTCTGCCGCGCCGCGTCCGCCCCCTCTGGCGGTTTCTGGTCTGGCTGCATGGAAGATCAACGCTATGATAGCGCCAATCCCGCCTTGCCATCGGGCCCCCGGGGAGTGATAATCGGAAACAGTCCGAAAGCCGGCTCGTGATGGGAGTCGCTCGACGCCACTGGCACGACAAACGGAGTGAAACGATGCAGACTGACTTTGGGTTGATGCTCGTCCGGCTCTGCTATTCCGGCCCGCTGCTCTACCTCGGTTTGGCCATGGCGCTCGATCCTTCCGCGTTCATCGCGGGCCTCGGCAATCTGCATCAGGGCATCCGGGACTTCGAGCATCGCCTGCAAGGAATGCGCGGGGAACCGCCGTTCGGCGAGACGGCGCCGCCTTCTGTCTCCCGCGCCACGCGCGTGGCTTTCCGAATGGGAGGTGCGGCATTGGCCGCCATCGCCCTGATCCATCTAGCCGGTGTCTGGAACTAGCGGGGCTCCTTGGCCGCCACCGCCCACAGGTGACTCGCCGTGCGGATGTACAGCCGGCCGTTGGCAATTGCCGGCGACGCATGCGCCGCCTCATCCAGCGCGTTGCTGCCCAGTATCTGATGCTCAGGGCCGGCCTGGATAATGAACGTCTCGCCGTCTTCGCTCGTCAGGAAGATCTTGCCGTCAAACGCTACAGGTGATGCGCTGAACGTCGCGGGCTTCGGCACGCGCTTGCCCTCATAGATCAGCTTCCCGGTCCGCGCCTCCAGGCACGTCAACAATCCGCGGTCTGTCGGGATGTAGAGGTAGTCGCCGTAAAGAATTGGCGACGGCACATAGGCGGTGCCCTTCTCGTAGCTCCAGACCGGCGAGCCGTCCGTCTTGATGCCGTAGACCCGCTTGTCTGGGTAGCCGGCGCTGGGGAAGACCATGCCCAGGCCGGAGACGATGCTCGGTACGGTGTTGCCCACCACGCCCTTGGTGCGCCAAAGCTCTTTGCCGTTGCGCGGGTCATAGGCGATGGTGTTGGTCATGCCGGGCGCCACCACCACCGGCTGCGTGCCGTTGTACACGAGGCTGGGCGTGGACCAGTTGGCCGCCTCCTGGCGCGCCACCTTCCAGACCAGCTTGCCGACCTTGGCCGAGAGAGCCGCCAGGAACGACCCTCCACCCTCCTCCTGGTCGCACAGTACCAGCACCAGATTCTCGAACAGGACCGGCGACGAAGCGGGCCCCATGCCGACCGTCCCGATAGGCCCCAGAGACGTCTTCCACTTCAACTGTCCGTCGAGGGAGTACGCGTAGAGGCCCTGGGATTCGAAGCTGACATAGACGGCCTTGCCATCGGTCACTGGAGTCGGCGTGGCGTACGTGTTCTTCTTGTGGCGATCGTCGTAGACGCGCCCCTCGAAGGCGGTCTGTTGCCACTGCACCTCGCCGGATTGGGCATCGACGGCCAGCACGATCAACCGGTGCGCTCGATTGCCGCCGGTGGAGTCCGGGTGGAGGTATACCTGGCCCCCCTGCATGTGCTTCGGCGCCTTGGCGCCCGGGATCGGGTCCAGTTCCAGAGAAGTTGTCAGGAAGATCTGCTTGCCCCACACGACCGGCGAAGAGTGGCCGCGCCCGGCAATCTCCGTCTTCCAGGCGATGTTGCGCGTGGCGCTCCACTCGGTGGGCAGGCCCTTTTCGGCGGAGACGCCATTTCCGCCGGGACCCCGCCACTGCGGCCAGTTCTCAGCCTGCGCGATCAGCGCGAACAACAGAAACGGCAAAACGTGTTTCATTGCATCAGTCCAGTTCGGCATATTCGCCGGGCACGATCTGCCGCGTGCGCGGCAGGCGTCCGCGGTAGCTCTGATAGCCCACCAGGGTGAGCAGCCCGAGGAAGACAACCAGCTTAATGACATCAGACGTGCGAGACCGCGGAAGGACTTGCCACAAAACGCCCACTACCGGCTGCGCGATGCACATGGCCCAGACCGTGCCGTAGAAATAGCGCCGCTCGTAGCCTTCGCCAGCGGTGGAAGGACCCACGCGCGGCAGTTTGCCGAGCGCGCCTAGAATCCAGATTGGAATGACGATGGGGAAATAGCCGTACCAGTAGATCTGCTTCATCATCCACTCGCCCGTGAAGATGGCGACCAACAGCCCGGTGATATTCAGCAGGCCGTAGCTGATGGCGGCGCTCCAGGCGAAAGTGTAGCAGACTCGCCGGTAGAGCGGATTGGGGCGGTCCTCGGTGAACCGGATGATGTACGGCGCCGGCTCGCAGCCGGGCAGTTTTCCGCGGAATCCGGCGATACCGGTGCCGATCAGGACGGCCGCCAGCCACCAGATCATGTCGCCGTGGAAGCCCTCATTGAAGAGCGTAAACGTGACCGGACCGGGAATCAGAAAGAAGACGAAAATCCAGATGGGCCAGTGGTTGACGCGGTAGTACGTCTTGTTGCGCGTGCGGATCTTGCGCTCGTGCGCGAATTCGAGTTTGACCTGCGGGTTCATTGCAAAAACTCCAGTTTGGCATATGGGCAGCGCGTAGCGCCGCCTGCTTGGGTACAATCGTGTGCTATGGTGCTGGATCTAGGCGGCCGCAGGGCTCTTGTGACGGGTGGCGCAAACGGCATCGGCCGGGCGATCTCAGAGGCGCTGATCCGCTGCGGCGCGCAGGTGTTTGTAGCGGATCTGGCGGCCGAACGGCCCGTCGAGCGGGCGGCGGAGTTCGGGGCTGTGGGGTTGGAGACGGACGTCACCGATGTCGCTTCTCTCGCCGCGGCCTTTGCGGCGGCCGGCTTTCTGGATGTTGTGGTCGCTAACGCCGGCACGGCGACGGTAGCCAGCCTGGAGACCACGACGGCCGAGATCTGGGAACGGACCTTACGAGTCAACCTCAGCGGCGCATTCCACACCATGAAGCTGGCCGCTGAACAGATGAAGCCGCGCCGCCGGGGCGCCATCGTGCTCACGGCCTCCACCAACTCTTATGACGGCGAGCCGGACCTCTCGGCCTACAACGCCACCAAGGCCGGTCTGCTCGGGTTGCTGCATACGGCGGCGGGCGAACTGGGGCCCTTCGGGATTCGAGTCAACGCGGTGTGTCCGGGCCTGATCCGCACGCGTCTGACCGCGGACCACTTTGCCCAGGGTGCCTTGCTCAAAGAGTATTTCCGGCACATCCCGCTGGGCCGCGGCGGGCGGCCGGAAGAGGTCGCCAACGCCGTGGCGTTCCTGGCGTCGGATCTGGCATCGTTTATCACTGGCGCGGCCCTGCTGATTGATGGCGGCCAGATGGCAACCAAGTTCGGCACCTGGAACGAGGCCACCGCCGATTTCATCGGCGATCACTGGGAGCTGAAATGATGCCAACACTGTCGGCCGAGGGGCTCACCAAGTCCTTCGGCGACGTTCGCGCCGTGACTGACGTTTCCATCCATGTGCAGGCCGGCGAGGTGGTGGGCTTGCTAGGTCCCAACGGGGCAGGGAAGACCACGATTCTGCGCATGATCGCCGGCATTCTCACGCCGGATCAGGGCACCGTGCGCATTCACGACATTGACATCGCCGCCAACCCCCTCGTGGCCAAGCAGAAGGTCGGCTTCCATTCCGGCGACACCCAACTCTACCAGCGCCTCAATCCGAGGGAAGCGTTGCAGTATTTTGGGCGCCTCTACGGCATGGACGAGGCGCGGCTGGCGCAGCGGATCGATCAACTGGTGGGCGAACTGGAGATGAGCAGCTTCGCCGCCAGGCCGTGCAGCACGCTCTCCTCCGGCCAGAAGCAGCGCGCCAACATCGCGCGGGCGTTTCTTCACCAGCCGGACCTGCTCATCCTGGACGAGCCGACTAACGCGCTGGACGTGGTGAGCGGCCGTTTCATCGTCGAGGCCATTCGCCGCGAACGGGCCGCCGGCCGCGCCGTGCTCTTCTCCACGCACCTCATGGGCGAAGCCGAATACCTCTGCGACCGCGTGGCGCTGCTCCACCAGGGCCGCCTGGTGGACCAAGGCACCATAGCTGAGTTGCTGGAGCGCTCCGGCTGCACGAACCTGACCGACGCCTTCCTGAGGAACATCGCCGCATGAGACCGCGCATCGTGCTCACCATCGTCCGCAAGGA
>JBBQLF010000135.1:0-9266 GCA_038327695.1 Bryobacterales bacterium | reverse complement strand
CTGGGCTTATGAGAACACCAATTTCTACTGCTGCCTTTCGGTGGCGGCTGTGTGTGGGTTGGCGTCTCTGTTTTTGTACGGACGCCCCCACGTACATGCCGCGCACCCGCCTTTCCTTTTGGCAGAGCGATCCGGCACGGGATTTCGTATAATGGTACATGCTGCCATAGCAGCAACGCGCCACACTGGCGTCTTCGCGGACTTCTCCGCCGTTTGGCCCAGGTAGTCCGTTCCCTAATTTCGTTTGGAAGTGATTGATTAGAAAAGCGGCGAGGCAACTCGCGCGTCCTAGAATGCAATGTTCGATTCCTTAAGCGACAAGCTACAGCGCGTCTTCAAGAACCTTCGCGGGGAAGGCAAGCTGTCGGCTGAGAACATGGAAGCGGCCCTGAAGGAGATCCGTGTGGCTCTCCTGGAGGCCGACGTGCACTTCAAGGTGGTCAAGGCTTTCATCGACGCCGTCCGGGTGAAAGCGATGGGCGCCGAGGTGTTGGCATCGTTCTCACCGGCGCAGCAGGTGATCAAGATCGTCAAGGACGAGTTGGTGACCGTGCTGGGCACTCATGCGTCGCGTTTGCGCACCGCCAATCAGCCGCCTACCGTGGTGATGATTGTCGGGTTGCAGGGGTCTGGCAAGACGACTTCCACGGCGAAACTGGCCCGCTATCTGTCCAAGAACGGGCACCGGCCGATCATGGTCTCAGTGGACGTCTACCGGCCCGCGGCGCGGCAGCAGCTGGCTGTGCTGGCGAAAGACCTGAACCTGCCGGTCTATGAGGGGTTGGCGGAAGAGACGAAGCCTCTGCAACTGGCGCGCGCGGCGCGGCGCGAGGCCGAGATCAACGGCCGCGACATCATCCTGGTGGATACGGCGGGCCGCCTGCATATCGACGCGGACTTGATGAACGAGCTTTCCGAGCTGAAGGCGAACCTGAACCCGACTGAGATCCTGTTTGTGGCCGACGCCATGACAGGCCAGGATGCCGTCAGGAGCGCCGACGAGTTCCACAAGCAACTCGGGATCACCGGCGTCATTCTGACCAAGATGGACGGCGATGCGCGCGGCGGCGCCGCGCTCTCGATTCGCCACATCACCGGGCAGCCTCTGAAGTTTGTGGGCACGGGCGAGAAGAGCGACGCTCTGGAGCCATTCCACCCGGACCGCGCGGCGTCGCGGATCCTGGGCATGGGCGACGTGCTGAGTTTCATCGAGAAGGTGGAGCAGGCGGTCGATTCCAAACAGGCCGAAACCATGCAGCGCAAGCTGCTGGAGGACGATTTTACGCTCGAGGACTTCAAGCAGCAGCTCAAGCAGTTGCGGAAACTTGGTCCGCTGGAGGGTCTGCTGGGCATGATGCCGCAGATCGGCCCGATGAAGGGCTTGAAGGACATGAAGGTCGATGAGAAAGAGATCACCCGCGTGGTGGCCATCATCGACTCGATGACGTACAAAGAACGGGCTAACCACATGCTGATCAACGGCACGCGGCGGCGCCGCATTGCCAAGGGCAGCGGGACTAGCGTCAATGACGTCAACAATCTTTTGAAACAATACGGCCAGGCCCGCAAGATGATGAAATCCATGTCTGGCGGCCTGCTCGGCAAGAAGATGGGCAAGTTCAAGCTTCCGTTTGCCAACCCGTTCGGCGGGTGAAGGTGGCGGGAGCGCAGGGATCAGTTTAGGAGAGTAGAACGCAATGTTGATGATTCGTCTGGCGCGTTTTGGCGCCAAAAAGAAGCCGACCTACCGTGTGGTAGTGATCGAAAAGGACCGCGCGCGCGATTCCAAGGCCGTGGAAGTGGTGGGCCATTACAACCCCGTGGCCGACCCGGCCGTGGTGGTGCTCCAGCATGACCGCATCGAGCACTGGGTGAAGTCCGGCGCCCAGCTGTCCGACACCGTCGCGCGGCTCATGAAGGCCAATCCGGCCGTCGTCGAGCAGCCGGTCGCCTAGTGGCGTATTTGCTTCGTGTTAGCATCGTTGACAGGACGGGAGGTCCTCGCAATGGCTGGTATTAAAGAGCTTGTGGAAGAAATTGCGAAGGCGCTTGTGGACACCCCGGCTGAGGTACAGGTCCGCGAAGTGCAGGGGGAGCAGGCGACTGTTCTGGAACTGCGTGTGGCGGCCAGTGACCTCGGCAAGGTAATCGGCAAGCAGGGCCGCACGGCCCGCTCCATCCGCACCCTGTTGGGGGCGGCCGGAATGAAGTTGAACCGCCGCTTTTCGCTGGAAATCCTGGAGTAATGCCGGATTTGGAGTTTCGTCCGGACGAGTGGGTTTCCGTTGCGCGCCTGGGCCGCACACGTGGCTTGAAGGGTGAGATCTACGGAGATTCGGGTATCGAGGCGGAACGGTTGGGCCGGCTGGAGCACGTTTGGCTCAGGACGCCGGAAGGCGCCTGGTTGCGGGAGCGCGAACCGCTGGAGATCGGCAAGGTCCGGGCCTTCAAGGACCGGCTGGTTTTCCAGTTCGTTGGCGTCGACAGCATCGAGGCGGCCGAGGCGCTGGAGCGTTGTGAAGTGCTGATTCCCAAGGCGGAACGGCAACCGCTGGAGCCAGGCGAGTTCTATTTCGCCGATCTGGTGGGTTGTGAGGTTTTTGACCGTGCGTCGGGCCGCAAGCTCGGCGTCGTGACCGGCTGGCAGCAGTATGGCGGGCCGGACGTATTGGAAGTGCAGGTTGAGGGTGCGCCGCCGGAAACGGTGGCCATGGTCC
Source organism: Bryobacterales bacterium (assembly GCA_038327695.1). GTDB lineage: Bacteria > Acidobacteriota > Terriglobia > Bryobacterales > Bryobacteraceae > Paludibaculum. Next base: position 6,549 of record JBBQLF010000135.1, on the reverse strand, counting down.
CGTTTGCCCGGTCCATCTGCGTGGAGATTGATCCCGCGGGCCGGCGCATTGTGGTGGACCCGCCCGAAGGCCTGTTGGTGTTGAACGGGTGATCTTTCGCGTGCTCACCATCTTCCCGGAGTTCTTCCGGGGGCCGATGGAGCATGGCGTGGTCGCCCGGGCCGTTAAGTCCGGTCTGGTGCAGATTCAGATTCATAATCTGCGCGATTGGACCTATGACGTGCACAAGAGCGTGGACGACCGGCCATTTGGCGGCGGCGAAGGAATGGTGCTGAAACCGCAGCCCATTTTCGAGGCTGTCGAGGCGATCTGGCCGGAGCGGGATCCAGCCAGGCAGCGGATTGCGCTGCTGTCGGCGCAGGGGCCTGTCTTCAAACAGGCGACCGCCCGGCGGCTTATGGAGTTTGAGGAGTTGATGCTGATCTGCGGGCGCTACGAAGGCGTTGACGAACGGGTCAGCCAGCACCTGGCCGACGAGGAGATCTCGATCGGAGATTTTGTATTGAGCGGTGGCGAGCTGGCCGCCGCGGTAGTTGTGGATGCCGCCGCCCGGTTGATTCCGGGCGTGTTAGGCAACGAGGAGTCCTCCAAGCAGGAGTCGTTCTCGGCTTTGGGCGATGAGGCCGGATCTGCCGGTATCCTCGATTGTCCGCACTACACGCGGCCGGCTGTTTTCCGCGGCTGGAGCGTCCCTGACGTGCTTCTGGGCGGCAATCACGCCGCTATCCGGAAGTGGCGCGGTGAGGCGGCTCTGGAAAAGACAAATCGGCTCCGGCCGGATCTGTTGGATCCGGACACGGGTAAAAGCCAACGAGAAAGGTGAGAAGGAAATAGACCAATGATCAGCCCCTACCTGAGCAAAGTCCTGAACAAGAACAAGCGGACCGATCTGCCAGAGTTCCGCATCGGCGACACCATCAAAGTCCACGTCAAGATCAAGGAAGGCGACAAAGAGCGGCTTCAGGTCTTTGAGGGCGTCGTTCTGGCGCGCAAGAACAGCGGCATGGGCGAGAACATCACCGTCCGCAAGATGAGCTTTGGCATGGGCGTCGAGCGCATTTTCCCGATCCATGCTCCGGTGATTGACCATATCGACATCGTGCGCACGGGCAAAGTCCGCCGCAGCAAGCTCTACTATCTGCGCGCTCTGCGCGGCAAGGCCGCCCGTTTGAAGGAGCGCAACTAGCCTCTCCGGAGCTCTCCGGCGTGCCCTGCACCAGCCAGTTCGAAGACGAGTTGCGGCAATTGGGCTTCACCCGGATTGCCGGCGTTGACGAAGTGGGGCGGGGTTGCCTGTTTGGCCCCGTCTACGCCGCCGCCGTCATTCTGGATCCGGCGCGGCCGATCCATGGTTTGGCGGATAGCAAGACCCTGGCCGGGCCGCGGCGGGAAGAGCTGGCTGAACGGATCCGGGCAACCGCCGTCGCCTGCGCCGTGGGCGTTGCGACAGCGGCCGAAATTGACCGGATCAACATCCGTGAGGCCTCGCGGTTGGCGATGCGGCGGGCCGTAGAGGCCATTGAACCTCTGTGTGACTATCTTCTCGTGGACGCACTGACTATCGATTGCCCCCTCCCCCAACAGGCCCTGATCAAGGGTGATGCCCGCGTGTGGTCCATCGCCGCGGCCTCGATTGTGGCCAAGGTGGAGCGGGACCGGTTGCTGGCGGAACTGGACCAGGTTTACCCTGGTTACGGCATGAGCCGCCACAAAGGCTACCCCACCACGGAGCACAAGGAGGCCCTGGCGCGCCTGGGTCCCACTCCCCTGCACCGGCGGAGCTTTGCGCCTGTGCGTGAGTTGCTGCGTGAGGCGGGAGGCAGACTCCAGCAGAGCCGCGGGCGGAGTTTCGCGCCTGTGCGTGAGTTGCTGCGGGCGCAGCCAATGGGCAGTCCTCAGAGTTGCCGGCGGAGTTTCGCGCCTGTGCGTGAGTTGCTGCAGGCTACATTATGAGTCCGGAGCAGCCCATCGCCCAGCCTCAAGAGGTGCCGGCCGGCGCCACCTGGATGCGGAAACTGTCGGCGATTCTGTTCTGCATTCTCTGCCTGGAGCTGGGCCTGTTTCTGCTGGTCTATCCATGGCTCGGCAACCTCTGGAATCACAACTGGTTCTTCAATCTGCGGCCGGAATGGCAGCGGTTTCTGTTGTCTGAGCAGTTTCGAGGTGCCATCAGCGGGCTCGGCATCCTGAACCTGTTCATCGCCGTGGTCGAGATCTTCCGCCTGCGCCGCTTCGCGGGCCGCTGAGTCTCCACGTTTCACCAGCGCCACACGTCAGACTTAGTGGACTAGTGTCTCTGCGCCTTCTCTTTCTGGTGGCCGTTCTCACCGCCCCGCTCGGCGCGGAGGACAGTGCTGCCTCCCTTTACAAGAGGGCCCGCCAGGAGCAGCAGCGGGGTGACTACACCAACGCCTACGTGCACGCCAGCCGCGCCGTCGCGCTGGCTCCCGGCAACCGGGAATACTGGGCGTTTTCCCAGGCCGTGCGAACGCGTGGCCTCGCCGGTGCGAAGATCGAAGCCAGACCGGGCGCACCGCTGGAAGAGGCGGCCGGTCTGGACGCGATCACGGCGGAGGACGAGCGTGCGGCCCGCGTGCTGTTGGCGCCGCCGATCCTGTTGGGTGCGCCGGGGACGAAATCCTTCAATCTGCGCGGGGAGCCCAAACAGCTTTTCGAGAAGGTGAGCGGGGAGTTTGGGCTCAAGGTGGTCTTCGACGCGGACTACCCGGCCGGTCAGCCCCAGTTGTTCCGCATGGAGGATGCCACCTGCCAGGAGGCGCTGCGGGCGCTGGAGAGCATGACGGGTTCGTTCCTGGTGGCAGTGAACCAGAAGGTGGCCCTGGTGGCCAAGGACACCGCACAGAAGCGGGCGGAGCTGGAGCCTGTGATGTCGGTGATCGTGCCGTTTCCGGAGCCCCTGACGCCCCAGGACGTGCAGGAGGCGGCGCGGGCCGTGCAATCGACGTTCGACATGACGAAGATGGGCATCGATAACGGCCGGCGGCAGGTGTTGTTTCGGGACCGCGTCTCGCGGCTCAGGCCGGCCATCGAGCTGTTCAGGCAGCTCATGGTCCATCGTGCGCAAGTGGTCACGAGTGTGGAGTTGGTCGGGATCAACCAGAGTTCCAGCTCGAAGTATGGCGTCCAGTTCCAATCCGCTCTTCTCTTCCGGTGGTTTGGCAACCCGACTCCGTTGACGGTGAATCCACTGCAGGCCGCCGATTCGCTGGTGGGCTTTGGGGGTGGAGCGACAGCTTTCGGCCTGGGCCTGGCCAGCACCAGTCTGTACGCCAGTGCAGCCAGGGGCAACACCACCTCCCTGCTCCGCGCCGAGATGCGCGGGCTGGACGGCCAGGTGGCGCAACTGCATATCGGCGACCGCTATCCGGTGATCACCAGTTCGTACTCTGGAACCATCGCCGGCGCCCAGCAATTCGCGCCCGCCCCGGTGATCAATTTCGAAGAACTGGGTATCCTGTTGAAAATCACGCCCCATGTCCATGGCCTGGACAGCGTGACGCTGGAGATTGAGGCGGAGTTCAAGACTCTGACCGGCGCGGCCGAAAACGGCATCCCGGTGATCTCTAACCGCAAGTTCGCCAGCCGCGTGCGGATGAGATTTGATGAGGTGGCCGTCATGGCCGGCCTGGTTCGGGACACCATCACGCAGAGTTGGAGTGGCTTGCCTTTGCTCTCCGCCGTTCCGGGGCTCAGAGTGAACGACAAGGCCCGGGAATCCAACGAGTTGCTGCTGACGATCACGCCCCATCTGGTGAACCTGCCGCCGTCGGAGTCCTTCACGTGGGCGGTCCGCAGTGGATCGGAGACCCGGCCGCTGACACCGCTCGATTGACATTCAGGCCGGAAAGCCGTATTCCAGTAGAGTGTGTGCGCAATCATGGCAGAGCCAAGAGGAGACCCAATGAGTGAAGTGACACCGAAGACGCCGGAAGAGCTGTTGGCAGAGAACGAAGCCCTGAAGAAGGCCCTACGGGCGACCATCAGCCTGAAAGTCAGCGAGAAAGGCGCGTTGTCGGTCTACGGCCTGGGCCGTTTTCCGGTGACGCTGTACAGGGGCCAGTGGGAGCGGTTGCTCGCCACGTCCGAGCAGATTCGCGCCTTCATTGAAGCCAATCAGGACAAGCTCAAGAGCAAGGAATAGGCTACCCACTACATGTCAAAAATGCTCGAGGAGATCCGCGAACAGCCTCTGGCGCTGGAGCGGACGCTCAAGGCGGAGCTGCGCGGATTCGAGAAGCTCCGGGCGCGCTTTGAAAAACAGCGCCCGCGCTTTGTCGTGCTGGCCGCGCGCGGCACGTCGGATAACGCCGCGCAGTTCGGCCGGTATCTGATCGAAGTCGCCACCGGCATCCCTGTTTCGCTGGCGGCGCCCTCCATCTCCACGCTCTACCATGCGGACCTGCGTTTGGAGGGCGCCCTGCTGGCCGCCGTGTCGCAGTCCGGCGAATCCACCGACACCAACGTTGTGCTGGAGGAGGCCAAGCGCCAGGGTGCGTTCACCATTGGCATCACCAACGAGGCCGGCAGCACGCTGGCCAAGATCGCGGACCACGCGGTTCTGGTTCGCGCCGGGCGCGAGAAGAGCGTCGCCGCGACAAAGACCTACACCGGCCAGTTGATGGCGTTCTATCTGCTCGCCTGGGCCCTCGGAGCCGATCTGGACCTCGACGATCTACGCCGCCTGCCGGAACTGGCCGCCGACGCGCTGAAGCTGGAAAAAGAGATTGCGGCGCGGGCTGACCGCTACCGCTTCATGAACCATGCCGTCGTCATCGGCCGCGGCCTGAACTATGCCACTGCCTTTGAGTGGGCGCTGAAGCTGATGGAGACATCCTACATCGTGGCGGAGCGTTTCTCGCAGGCTGACATCCTGCATGGTCCTATCGCGATGGTGGACCAGTCCTTCCCTGTGTTTCTGCTTGCCCCGCCCGGCCCGACCTGGCCGGTCATGAACGAGCTGATCACCAGGCTCGACGGCCTGCGCGCGGAGACTCTGGTGCTGACGGACCGTTCGGTGCAGGGTGCGCCGAAATCGGCCATTCGCATTCCTGCGCGCCTGGCGCACACTCCGAAGAAGGGCCGCGCCTCGCTCCCGGCGGACCTCTACACGCCCATTCCCTACATCATCCCCGCGCAGATGTTTGCCGCCACGCTGGCAACCGTGAAAGGCCTGAATCCGGACCAGCCGCGCGGGCTCTCCAAAGTCACCATGACTCTGTAATACGATAGTGGGCAGCCATGCGAATTCAGACTGCTTTCTCCGTATTTATTCTAGCCGCCCTCTCCGCCCGCGGGGAAGACAGACTGGTGGGCGGCCCCATGGCCGTCAACGTCACGTCCAAAAGCGCGACCATTTCGTGGGTGGTCCAGACAGGGGAAGTGAAGGTAGGTGAGCAGAGCATCCCGGTGCTGCGCTCAGACAGCATCTCCATAACCGGGCTCAAGCCCGGATCGACGGTGCCGTACACGCTGCCCGGCGGGATTGAGGGGAGCTTCAAAACGGCGCCGGCCGGCCCCACCGCCTTTCAATCCGTCATCTTTGGCGACACGCGCACGCGTCATGAACTCCATCAGAAGATCGCCGGCGCCATCGATGCCTTGAGCCCCGACTTTGTCGTCCACACGGGCGATCTCGTCACCGATGGAATGGACACCCAGCAGTGGCCGCGGTTCTTCGAGATCGAGAAAAATCTGCTGCGCAAGGCTGCGTTTTTTCCGGTGCTCGGCAACCATGAGCGGAACAGCCGCAGCTTCTATCAGTTCTTCGACGTGAAGACCTCCTACTACTCGTTCGATTGGGGCGCCGTCCATTTTACGCTGCTCAACAGCGACCTCGGCAACGTGGCGATGTCGGCCAAGGCGCGGGAGGACTTCTGGGCGGAACAAACCCGCTGGCTGGAAGACGACCTGAAGAAAGCGGAGAAGGCCGAATTCCGCATCGTCGTGATGCACCATCCGCCGTTTACCGCGGTCAAGAGGCGCCAGAATGACAGCCCTTGGGCGAAGTCCCTGACGCCCATGTTTGAGCGGTACAAGGTGGCCGCCGTGTTTTCCGGCCATGACCACAACTACCAGCATCACCTGCGGGATGGCGTCCACTATATCGTCACGGGCGGCGGTGGCGCGCCGCTGTATCCCGTGGATGGTCCCATTGAGAACCTCACGCTCAAGGTGGAGTCCATCGAGCACTACGTCCGGTTGTTCGTCACGCCCGGCGCAGCCAGGGTGGAAGCCATTGCCCTGGACGGCCGCATTCTGGAGCAATTCCCGCTGAAGTGACGGTGGCGCCGGCGCGCCCTCGGCCCACCGCCCTCTGCGTTGAATCTGCGGCTACTTTCCGGCGGGGTCAGCGGCAGCGCCCTTTTTGGGGTAGCGCTTCATGACCGCGTCCAGCAGATCCCCGTGGCCGGTGGCGCGCGGGGCGGCGGTTTGCGCCAGGTGGCGGCCGAGCCGGCGGTTTGCGCCAGGTGGCGGCCGAGCCGGCGGTTTGCGCCAGGTGGCGGCCGAGCCGGCGGTTTGCGCCAGGTG
>JBBQLF010000134.1:0-9298 GCA_038327695.1 Bryobacterales bacterium | reverse complement strand
AGGAAGACGCGACGCAAAGACGAGAGTGGCTTTGCCCTGCTACTGGTATTCGCGATGGCGGCGGCGGTAGCGGCCATGCTGTACCTGGAGTTGCCTCGCGTGGCTTTCGAGCATCAACGGAACAAGGAAGGTCTGCTCGCCGAACGTGGGGAGCAGTACGTTCGCGCGATCCAGTTGTTTTACAAGAAGACGCAGCGGTATCCGCAGAAGATCGAGGACCTGGAGTCCACCAATGGCGTCAGGTTCCTGCGGCGGCGGTACAAGGACCCGATGACCGGGGACGAGGAGTGGCGGCTGGTCCATGTGGATGGATCCGGCCAATACGTCGATTCTCTGGTGCACAAGCGGGCGGACCAGAAGAAAGAGAGCGGCCCCAGCGTGCTCTCGGCGAACGTGATCGGGATTGGCGCCTCGGCCGAGTACGTACCTCAAGCGGGCGAGAAGACCGCTGCGGCGGCGATCCGCCGGGCGAGCGACCGGATTATTCCCGGGATGGCGGGCAGCGGGCAGGCCGGAGGCCCGGGCACGCCGGAACCGGGCAGTGAGGGCGAGGCGCCTAGGAGTGAGGCTGGGTCCGTGCAGCCCGTCACTCCACTGATGCCGCCGGGCCTGAACCAACCGTATCCGCAGGGGCAAAACCCGTTCCAAATACCGGTTCAAGGGCAGCCAGGCACAGCCCAGGGTCAGCGTCCTGGCTTTCCCACGCAGGGTGTGAATTCGCAGCAGGGTGGCCAACTGGGGCAGCCGATTGGCCTGCCGGGGGCCAATCCACCGCAGCAGGGTGGCGGATTCGGGTTCAGCGGCGGATTCGGCGGCGGCAGCGGATCGGCCGCGCCGGCGCCGCCCGGGCAGAATCCTAATCAACCGCAGCGGAATGTGGGCGGGTCCATCAGCGGAAGTTTCCAGCCCGGCGGTCCAGGCAGCGGCGGTTTCGGCCCGGGCGCGATTGGCGGCTTCGGCGGCGGCAACCGGCAGGGCGCCGCGAATCAGGCGGTCCAGGCGATCCAGAACATGTTGACGAACCCCAGGCAGGGCGGAGCGCCGCAGGGTGTGGGCGGCGCCGGCGCCGGTGGCGGTCCTATGCAGGGTGGCATAGTGGGCGTGGCCAGCAAGCGGGACATGGAGGGCATCCGGCTCTACAACGAGCGCTCCAATTACAAGGAGTGGGAGTTCCTCTACGACCGGAAGAAGGCGATGGAGACCGAGGGCCTGGCCGGCGGCGGACAGCCGGGCCAGCAGGGGCAGCCGGGACAACCCGGCCAGCCAGGCCAGCAAGGCCAGCCGGGAATGGGTATGGGCGGGCAGCAGGGCCAGGGTCAGAATCCGAACACCGGCGGCTTCAGCTTCGGCGGAAGCGGCGGGCAGCAGCAACCGAGGCCGGCGCCGGGCGGGTTCGGCCGGGGCAATTAGGCGGAGCCGTCCCATCATGGTCCGGCGCCGGCCGGCGGAGAGGGCTCAGGCCGTAGTTACCTTGAAGGCCAACGCGTGACGTGCAGGTTTATCCATCGGGACGTCTACTTTCAGGGCAGTTCCATCCTGGCTCCAGACCACTTTCTTGCCATGGCCCAGCAGCTCGACATTGGCGACCTTGCCCATGCCCTGCGGCGAGCCGAGTGCCAACTCCCGGAATGAGACTTGAGCCGCATCGATGCCCATGGAGAAGGCATAGATCGCGGAACTCTTGGTCACGTAGCGGACGTCGGTGGCCGCGAGTTCCCTGCGATTCCGCTCATTGAACGCTTCGGCAACGTGATGCTCTGAGGTGCCTCTGCTGGCGCCCGGCGCGGCCGTGGTTGGTCCGCTGCCGAAGACTTTCCAGGGGCGCGTACCGTAGATGGCGTCGCCGTTGACCGCCATCCAGCGGGACAACTCGTCCAGGACGTAGAGTTCCTCGGCGTCCAGGGCGCCGGAGGAAGGGAGTGGGAAGTTGAGCAGCAGGTTCCCGTTGCGGCTGACGATATCCACCAGCATGTCGATAATCGTCTTGGGCGACTTGTACTTGGCTTCCTTGTTATAGTGCCAGGTTCCTATGCAGGTATCGGTCTGCCAGGGCTCATCGCGGATGTTGTCCACGATGCCGCGTTCGAGGTCGAGGACACAGGTGCCGTTGACGCAGTCATTTTTACCTTTGTTGGCGTAGACGGCCTCGATGCGGCCGTTGTACTTCTTCGCGATGCGGTTGTAGAGATGGGCCGTCATGCCCAGGCCCCACTCATCGAAGAAGATGGGGCCGTCGGTGTAGATCAGATCCGGCTCGTAGTTGTTGATGAGGTCCTTCATCCGGTCGAAGTAATGGCGCTTCCATTTGAGCGGGACTCCGGTCTCATCCCAGGCGCGCTCAGGCGCCGGGTGAGTTTCGTGATAGAGGCTGGCGAACCTGGGGTCGGCGCCATCGTAAGGCACGCCCTTGTACGGGCCGTCCTTGTCGGCGAGGTGGCTCTTTTGAAACCAGTGGTAGCTGACGGCCAGGTGCTCGCTGACGCCGAAACGAAGCCCGCGTTTTTGGGCGGCGGCTTTGAAGAGCCCGACGATGTCCTTCTTCGGCCCCATTTGCACCGAGTTCCATTTGTTGAGCTTCGAATTCCACAGGTCGAAGTTGTCATGATGGACGCCCATCGAGACAAAGTATTTGGCGCCTGCTTTCTTGTAGAGGTCCATCAGCGCTTCGGCATTGAACCTCTCCGCCTTCCAGGTGGGAATGATGTCCTTGAATCCAAACTTGGAGGGGTGGCCGTACTTTTCGCAATGGTATTTGTACTGCTTGTGCCCTTCAATGTACATGTTGCGGGCGTACCAGTCACCAAACTCCGCGGCCGATTGCGGCCCCCAGTGCGCCCAAATGCCGAACTTGGCATCCCGGAACCAGTCTGGGGCGCGATAGGCCTTCAGTGACTCGCGAGTCGCCTGGAACGGTCCCGGCTCAATCTCGGGCCCGCCGGGAGTCTGCGCGGACCCCACTGAGGGCAGCGCCGCTGCCATGGCAGCCAAGGCCGCCCGTCTTGTCATGTTCATAGAAACCTCTCTGTAGGACCGCCGCCTGGCCGCCGGGCCCGGCTGACAACCGCCAAACTGTCTACTGTTGCGTTAACTTTAACGTTTATCATGTTCTTATTCGACTTGCAAGTCCTTCCATGGGATCGCTGCCGGAGGCGTGGCTACAGTAACATCTGGGGTGACAGGTTCGCCTCCGCCGATTGGCGGCACCCGGTGATTTCGAAAGAGGGAGGCAAGACAGATGCCGGTCTTTCAGCTAGTCGTGAACGGGATGGCGCGCAGCGTGGAGGCGGAGCCGGAGCGGCCCCTGCTCGACGTGTTGCGGGAAGAGTTCGGTCTGACGGGCACCAAGTACGGCTGCGGTGAGGGCCAGTGCCGGGCCTGCACTGTGCTGTTGGCTGGCAAGCCTGCTCCGTCGTGCGTCACCACGATGCGAATGGTGGGGGCCCGCAAGGTGACCACCATTGAGGGACTGGCGGGGGGAGGGAAGTTGCATCCTGTTCAGCAGGCCTTCTTGAACGAGGCGGCGATGCAGTGCGGCTACTGCACGCCGGGCATGATTCTCTCGGCTTCGGTGCTTTTGGAAAGGGAGCCGAATCCAAGCGAAGCGGCCATCGTCAAGGCGATGAACCAGCACCTGTGCCGGTGCGCGGGATACCCGCGGATTGTCGCGGCGGTTCAGGCCGCGGCGCGCTTGCGGGCGATGGCGGGCTTGGTGGAGGTGCGCGATGCGAACGCGGAATAGCCCGCTGGAATGGGCCGAGCCGGAGCGCTACGAACTGCGCGAAGTGCTGCCGCGGGTCGCCGAGTGGGACCGGCGCGGGTTCATCCAGTTCACTGCGGCGGGGCTTCTGATAGCGCTCTTCGCCGAGGACGCAACGGCGCAACGCGGCAGTGCCAGCCCGGCGCTGGAGGCGCGTCTGCTGATTGGCAAGGATGGGCGCGCGACGATCCTGACCGGCAAGGTGGAAGAGGGTCAGGGAGCGCGGACCCAAATCGGTTTGGCCGCGGCCGAAGAGCTGCGATTGCCGGTGGCGAAGATCGATGTCGTCATGGCCGATACGGATAGGACCCCGGATGACGGAACGACGGCCGGGAGCCGGACCACCCCGTCGACCATCCCTGCTGTGAGACAGGCGTCGGCCGCGGCCCGCGAACTCCTGATCGCGGCAGCGGCGGAGAAACTGGGCGTGGACCCGGGTACCATTCAAGTGCGCGACGGGTTCGCCCAAGGTGCCAGCGGGCGTTTCAGCTATGCCGATCTGGCGGCGAGCCAGAAGTTCGTGCAGGCGATGAAGCAGGCGCCGGCGGCCGCTGCGAAACTGACTGAGCCGGCCGCCTGGTCCGTGCTGGCCCGTTCGCAGACGCGCCTGAACGCCGCCGATATCGTCACGGGGGCCCACAGGTTCCCGTCTGACATCACGCGCCCGGCCATGGTGTACGGCAGTGTGCTTCGGCCACCGTCGTTTGCGGCGGCGCTGCAGACTGTGGATCTGGAAGCGGCGCGGAAGGTGGCAGGCGCAATGGCCGTGCGCGACGGCGAGTTCGCCGGCTGCGTCGCGCCGAACTCCTTTGCGGCGCGCCGGGGCGTGCAGGCGCTGGCTGCCACCGCGACGTGGAACGAAAAGCCCCATCCCTCCAGCCGCGGCCTCTTCGAGCATCTCAGGCGGACAGCGAAGGGCAATCCGCGGGGCCAGTCGGCCGGGGATCCGGACCAGGTGCTGGCGTCGGCTGCCGTGAAGTGGCAGGCGGAGTATCAAGTGGCGTACGTGCAGCATGCGCCCATGGAGCCACGCGCGGCGGTGGCTGAATGGTCAGACGGAAAGCTGACGGTGTGGACGGGGACTTCGAATCCGTTCTCGGTCCGCAGCGCACTGGCTCAGGCATTTGGGCTCGCTCCGGCGGCGGTGCGGGTGATCGTGCCGGACTTCGGCGGCGGCTTCGGCGGAAAACACACGGGCGAGGCGGCCATTGAGGCGGCCCGGCTGGCGCGGGCAGTCCGGCGGCCAGTGTCGCTCCGCTGGACGCGGGCTGAGGAGTTTACCTGGGCCTATTCGCGCCCGGCGGCGTTGATCGAATGCGCGGCGGCGCTGGAGGGACCGAAGATCGCTGCCTGGCGAATGACGAACATCAATTCGGGTACGGCCGCGCTGGAGGCGCCGTACGAGATCGCCAACCGCACCACGCGTTTTGTGGAAGCCGATTCGCCCCTGCGCCAGGGCTCCTACCGCTGTCTGGCCGGCGCGGCGAACAACTTTGCCCGCGAGTCGTTCATTGACGAACTCGCAGCCCGCGCAGGCCTGGATCCACTGCAGTTCCGGCTGGCGAATCTGACAGACCCAAGGATGCGGGCGGTTCTGGAGGCCGCGAGCGAACGGTTCCACTGGAAGGACCGGTGGCCTCAGAAACGCACCGGGCGCGGGGTGGGACTGGCTTGCGGAACGGAGAAGGGGTCTGTGGTGGCGGCTTGTGTGGAAGTTGAACTTGGGCCGCCCGGCGACCCCCCGAAGCTAATCGAGATCTGCCAGGCATTCGAATGCGGTCCAATCATGAATCCAGTGGGGCTCCGGTCCCAGGTGGAAGGCGGCATTCTGATGGGATTGGGCGCTGCGATCCGCGAGGAGATGGCATTTGAGGGTGGCAAAGTGACGACCAATGCCTTCTCGCGATACCACGTGCCGAGGTTCGCGGATATGCCGAAGATCGATCTGGTGTTGCTGGACCGGAAAGACCTGGCGCCGGCGGGTGCCGGTGAGACGCCGATCATGGCGGTGGCTCCGGCGATGGCGAACGCGGTCTTCCATGCGTCGGGCCGCAGGTGGAGATCTCTACCGCTGAAGGGGTAGTCCGGGCCGGCCTCAGAACTGGAAGTAGACGAAAGGAACGGTGACGTCCATCACGGCCAGCAGTTCGGCCGCGAAGAGCAACAAAGCCGCTGTGGCCGCATAGGCCCAGGCCGGGCCTTTCACCACGCGCTCGAACCAGCCGAAGCGTTCTTCCAACACAGCCAGGAGCAGGGTGCCTGCCGCTGCCCATAGCAGCCACGCCGGGCAGACGGATTGCCCGCCGCCCTTGAGCACAATCTGCCTGAGCACCTCGACCACATCGGCAAACGTCCTGGCGCGAAACAGAACCCAGCCCACGGAAACCAGGACGAAGGTGAGCAGCACGCGGAGCGGTGCGAGCCATCGGTGGCTGTGCCGGCCGGGCCGCACGCCGGCAGCGTGTTCCACTGAGAGCAACGCGCCATGCCATCCGCCCCAGAGGATAAAGTTCCAACTGGCGCCGTGCCACAAACCGCCCAACAGCATGGTCAGCAGCAGGTTCCTGTATGTGGCCCATGGGCCGTGCCTGTTTGCACCAAGTGGAAACCAGAGGTAGTCACGAAGCCAGTTGGAGAGAGAGATGTGCCACCGCCGCCAGAACTCGGTAACGCTCTGGGACAGGTAGGGGCGGCGGAAGTTCTCCGGGAAATGGAAGCCCAGAAGGAGTGCCATCCCGATCGCCATGTCCGTGTAGCCGGAGAAATCGAAGAACACCTGCATGGCAAACGAGAAGACCCCGCTCATGGCCGCCCACCTGCCGGTATGGGCCGCCACGTCCTGGAAGTAACGGTCCGCAACCAGGGCAAACTGGTCGGCCAGAGCCACCTTTTTGGCTAAGCCAAGGAGCACGAGGAGCCCACCCCGGCGCCACTCCTCGCTCGACGGGGCGCGCCACTGGGCCAGGCTCGAGAAGAACTCCCGGGCCCGCACGATGGGGCCTGCCGTCAACTGCGGAAAGAAGCTGATGAACAGGGCGTAGTCGACTGGGTTCCGGATCGCAGCCTGCTCACCGCGGTAGACGTCGATCACGTAGGACATGCTCTGAAACGTATGGAAGCTGATGCCGAGCGGCAGGATGATCTCCAGGGCGAAACGATGAGGTGGGAGACCGAGCAGCAGAACGAAGTTCTCCGCCAGGAAATTGTAGTACTTGAAGAACCCGAGCAGGCCGAGATTGGCAGCCAGGCTGACGATGAGTGCCAGCCTCCTGCGCTCTGGCGCCAGGCGCTCCAGCAGGATTCCGGCGGTGAAATCGATCACGGTCAGCGCCAGCAGCAGCAGTGCGAACTTCGCATTCCAACTCATGTAGAACAAGTAGCTGGCCACCAGCAGCAGGTACTTGCGGGCGGCCCTTGGCAGCGCATAGTGGAGGGCCAGCACGCAGCCCAGGAATACGAAGAACTGCCAGGTGCAGAAGAGCATCCCGCCGCGGCACGCCTTAGTGCGCGCGCTCCTTCCCCGGAACGAGCATTCCAGCGACTTCCTTAGCCAGAATCCGGGAAAACACGACGCTGCCCTTCGTGTTCATGTGCATCGGGTCACCGAACCACTCCGGCTTTTCGATCTCGTCGAACAGGTGCTCATCGGCCAGCGACACGCCGCGCCGCGCGCCGAACTCGCGAATCGAACTCGACTTCTTCACTACCAGGTTCTGGGGCCGCAATACCGGTCCACGCGGTAGCCGGATGAAAATTACCCGGGTGCTTGACGCCCGGTAGTAGCCGATGATCTTACCGAACCACTTGCGCCGGTAATCGGCCAAACGGCCAGTCTGCTCGGCAGTGCCTCTCATCAACACGTCGTTGAAGACGCGCTTCTGATCGTCCGTGGCCCCCGGGGGGTAGGTGATCCGCCAAGCCTTCCAATCCACGGCCAGGCCTCGGACGTCGCGCCTCTTCCAGTCGGCGTCGTAGATCTGCCGGGCTGCCGCGGCGCGCGCCTCCAGGGTGAACTGCAGCCGCCGCTCATGATGCACCAGCAGATCTTGAAAGTCCCTGCGGAACGCCACGCCCTTCAGTAAGCCAGATTGTAGTGCCAGCCAGCGGCCGGTCCATTCCGGATAGGACAGACTGAACTCGGCCAGGTCGCCGGCTCGCAACAGCGGAGCGGTGTACTGGATATCAGACAGCCGGCTCGAGTGGTCACCCCAGTCCTCGTCGTCGTAGTCGTCCACTGCTACAATCACTGCCGCGTATTTGTTCGCCCTGGGGTCCACCTCGCGCAGCATGTAGTACCAGCAGCGGGGCAGGGTGCCCGGCACGGCAATCGAGCCGAACTCGCAGCCCGTACCCAGGCTGTTCGCCACCGCCGTGTCGAACCCCATCCTGGAATCCCCAAGCGCCAGCACTTGGGGTGCGGCTGGGTGAACCCGTGCCTGCTCGTGCCAGATGTAGTTCATCGTCAGACCGGCGCTGGAAACCGGTTCGAGGATTCTCACGTAAAAGCCGGTGCGGAAAGCGACCGCATCCATGCCAAGCAAGAGGGCGAGGGCGCTGAAGGGGAGCAACTTGCTCATTCGGCTTCGTATTGTATCAGCGCCAACAGTAGGGACGCCGAACCCGCTCGTGATCCGCTCGTGATCCGCTCGTGGGCCCGGCACGCCTCGGCGCTCACGAAAAATGACCCACCTCTGCTCATTTAGAGTTGCCCACGCCGATAGAGTTGCCCACGCCGAAAACAGGTTCTGCCACGTGGCGTGGCGCGGGGCTGGCGACATCATCCGCGCCGCTGGCGCGTAAGTCTCTTGTTTCCTGTAACCAGCTTGTGTGGCATTATCATCCGCGGCGAATGCCGCGTGGCGCGGCCAGCCGAAACGGCCTGTGGGGCCGCGGCCTGACTGGGTCAGTTTTGGCGAGCAGAGGTGGGTCGTTCCTCGCGAGTGCCGAAGGGCGGGCATGTTGAGCCGTGTGTGGCTCGCCCAGAAAACTCCCTCGGATGCCAACCGAGGCGATGACCTCTTCGGCAAGATCTTCAGCCTCCGCAGCAATGCCTTGCGTGAAATAGCTGTAGGTCTCCAGCCATTCGTTGTCTAGAACCAACTGCTCGAAGCTGAAACCCTGATCGGCCCCTGTCTGTAGCCAGAGGCTCGTCGTCGGTGTCGCGTAGAGTTCCGTAACGGCGAGAGCAGCGGGCTTGTTTCGCAAGATCACCGCGCGACACAGAGCGGCGGGGCACAAACTGCGGGTGCGCGGAGCAGAATGGGCCGTCGATGGCGCCGCCCACGCACACCTCTACCGTTCACGGCTGCAGGAGCGGCCGCATTGCGTCCGTTCTTTTTTTGGTCTGCCTGGTCAGGCGGCTCGGCGCCCAGCGTAGCGATGGTGCAGACCGCCGACGCGGTCGAGCGCGATCACTTCGGCGCCCTCGTTTGGTTTGGCGTCAACCGCACGTCGACATGGTGCGTCCTTCTTCAGTGAATCGTGAGGACGGTCCAGATGGTGGTACTCGACATACTCACGGACCAGCCGCCGAAGGTGTTC
>JBBQLF010000133.1:0-9326 GCA_038327695.1 Bryobacterales bacterium | reverse complement strand
TAAACGCCCTGTGGGGCCGGGGCCTGTGTGGGTCTGTGTTGGCGAGCTGTGGTGGGTCGTTTCTCGCGAGTGCCGAAGGCCCGCCCGCGGTTAACGCGATCGTCGGACTCGGTTTACACTTTTCGAACTCGCTGCGTATGTTTACTTGAGGAGCGGGTATCCCGCGCTCCACCAGCCACTCGACAGCGGAACGACCGTGAGGCGGACACTCGCGGTGGTGCCACTCCACAGAAAGGTGAACCGTCTTGGGCATCCCGACAGAAGATCTAAAATCGTTCGCCAGTATCGTGGCCGCTGGCTACCTCCGGCATCGCGACCAACTCCGGCCTCGGGGGTCACCCAAAACCGGCCAATGGGGGACGTTTGAAAACCGGCCAACGGAGTTAAGTGACCCCCGAGGCTCCGGCGAAAACCTCACCATTCTGCCTCCCCGCCCAGCCGCATTCGACGAGCGTGCGGCATTCGTGGCTTGGAAGATGAACAGCAGGTTTTCGGGGCAAGTTCTCGTCCAGGAGGACCTTCATCGCGCGTTGGTCAGAAGCGCCTTCGATTCTTCCAGCGCGGCGATGGCGGCTTCGCGGCTCACCGAAGGAAAGTTGTCCAGGAACTCATCGAGGGTATCGCCGGCTTCGAGGTAGTCGATCAGCGGATCGACCGGCACGGGCAAGGTGAACCACACGGCTCAATCGAGGCCGAATTCGCGCATCTTATCGTAGAGCAGCCGGCGGTTGATGCGGAGCAGTTCGGCAGCTTTGGTGCGGTTGCCGGCGGAGCTTGCGAGCGCGCGCTGCATCATCCAGCGTTCGAGCAGGGCGACGTTGGTGTGGAATCCGTCTTCGAGAACTACGGAATCGAACGCGCCCGGAGCGCTTGCGGGTGCGGGTTGTTCCAGGTGATCCGGCAGGATGACCCCGCCGCGGCTGACGATCAAGGCGCGTTCGAGGCAGTGTTCGAGTTCGCGGACGTTGCCGGGCCAGTTGCGGGAAGTGAGCAGTTGGGCGGCTTGCGGCGAGAGCGCGGGCGGGGCGAGTTTCAAGCGGGCGGCGCAGCGGCGCAGGAGGGACTGGGCCAGTTCTACGATGTCCTCGCGTCTTTCCCTGAGCGGAGGAAGGGCGATGGAGACCACGTTGAGGCGGTAGTAGAGGTCTTCCCGGAAGGTTGATTCGCGGACGGCGGCTTCGAGGTCGCGGTTGGTGGCAGAGATGACACGGACGTCGAGTTTGATGCTCGAGTTGGAGCCGAGGCGCTCGATGGTGCGCTCCTGGAGGACGCGGAGCAGTTTGGCCTGGGTGGCTGGCGAGATTTCGCCGATTTCGTCGAGGAAGATGGTTCCGCCGTCGGCGAACTCGAACTTACCGATGCGGCGTTGGGCGGCTCCGGTGAAAGCGCCGCGTTCGTGACCGAAAAGTTCGGCTTCGAGCAGGGCTTCCGGGATGGCCGCGCAATTCACTTTCACCAGGCGTCTGGCGGCGCGTGGGGAATGGCGATGGATGGCGCGGGCTGCGAGTTCCTTGCCGGTGCCGGATTCGCCGCACAGCAGGACGGTGGAATCGCTAGGGGCCACCTGTCCGATTAGCTTGTAGACGCGCTGCATGGCGGGACCGGATCCGATGATCTCGGGCTCCGGTTCGGGAGGCTCTTCGGCACGGTAGGTTTCCAGCTCCCGGATGCGGCGGCGATTTTCGATGGCGCGTTCGAGTTGGATGACGAGTTCGCTGAAGTTGACTGGCTTGGTGATGTAATCGAAGGCGCCGAGAGTCATGGCTTCGATGGCGACGGTGCTGTTACCGTAGGCCGTCATGATCAGGACGGCGGGCGGGTGAGGGGAGGCGCGCAGTTCGCGCAGAAGGGCGAGGCCGTCTTTGCCGGGCATGCGGATGTCAAGCAGGGCGGCTTCGGGGGCGCACTGCGAGAAAAGGCGCGATGCTTCGTGTCCGTCGGAGGCTTGAATGACGCGGTAGCCCTCGTCTTCGAGCAGCGCGGCGAGGGACAGGCGGGCCTGCTCTTCGTCTTCGGCTACCAGTACCGTTGCCTTGTGGTTCAAATTCCCTCCCGGGTCTTTGGGAGCGTCAGGCGGAATCTGGCTCCGCCGCGGGTTTCCTCAAGCTCCAAGTTTCCGCCATGGTTGACAGCGATTTCGCGCGAGACGGAAAGGCCTAGCCCGGTGCCATCGGGCCGGTTGGTGAAGAAGGCGTCAAAGATGTGGGGGGCGATTTCCTGGGGGACGCCGGGTCCGGTGTCCTCGACGAGCACCTGAACGGCTTGTTGGGTGGCGCGGGCGGCGATCCGGACGGTGCTTTCCGGCGGGCTTGCTTCGATTGCGTTGAGAAGCAGGTTGATCAGCACCTGCTGAATCTGGGTGGCGTCGATATCAGCGACGATGGGGCCGTGGCCGGAGTTTTCGAGCGCGAGAGTTACTCTGCGCGACTGGCCTTGTTCCTGGACCATGCGGATGGCTCGTTCGATGACGGGAAGCAGTTCCTGAGGAGTGCGGTCTTCGAGAGACGGGCGGCCGAAGGCCAGAAGGCGCCTGAGGATGAGATCGAGCCGGTCAATTTCGCGGATGGCGGCTTCGACTTCCTCGGGGCTGGCAACCCCCTTGCGGGCGCGGCGGGCGAGCAATTCGAGGGTAAGCCGCATGGAGTTGAGCGGATTGCGGATTTCGTGGGCGACGCCGGCGACTACTTTGCCTAGGGCGGCGAGGCGGTCCTGGCGGGAGAGTTCGGCTTCGAGGGCGTCGCGGCGATCGGCCATCTGGTTGATTGCTTTTGAAATCCGCCCGAAGTCTCCGTGAATGTCGGGAAGGCGGAAGTTGAAATCATCTTCCAGGCGGAGCAGTCCGGCCTGGACGTTCGTCACTCCGCGGCGCAGAGAGAACCAGATGGAGACGATGCCGCCAACACCCAGGAGGGTAGAAAGCACGAGCGCGGCGAGCCACATGCGGCGATGCCGCGATGCGGGGTCGGAAGCGAGAACTACCCGTTTCAGGCTCCAGGCGGCGGGACCGCCGGCCGCGAGGGATTCTGCGACAACGACCACATAGTGTTCGCCGTCGCGAAAATCAATGGCAGCTGTCTTCTGCTCCTGCCTGGCCGCCTGAACCGCTGCGTCGCGGATTCGACTGGCTTCGCTTGCGCTGGGGCCGGTTCTGCCGGCCGGGGAAGTAGGGAAGGCATAGCCCGCGATGGCGCCGCCGTCAGGCCAGTGGAATCCGCCCTCCACACCTTCGTAGGAACGGAGGACTGCGGAACAGAGGCCACGCAGGGACAGATCGCGGGCGGGATCGGGAAGCTCCTGCAGTGCGTCGCCGCCGTAGGCCGACCATTCCTGGAACTGCCGGGACAGCTCTCGGGTAGCCGCAGTGCACTGCTGCCGCGCTTCGTTCACGAGGGTCCGCTCCGAACTGGCAATGGCTTCAGAGATCAGCAGGACGGCGAGCGCGGCCACCGAGAGGGAAGCGGCGGCAGCCACGGCGACCTGCGAGCGGAAACTCTGGAATATGCGGTGGCGTTTCATCCAGGTTGATCCGAAGGCGGCATCAGGGAAGGCGGGGCGGATCGGCGATGCGCACCGCAGCCTGCGCGAGCCGTTCCAACCCACTGACCAGGTCAGCAGCCGCATCCGCCAATTGCCGGGCCTTGTAGTATTCCCGGGCATCGTACGCGCTGCGCGCCTGCTGGTACAGCATCCGGGAATGCCGGACATAGGTGCCTATGTCTTTCTCTTTGGCGATTGAGGCGAAGTATTCAGCCTGCTGGACTCGGAAGTAAGTTCGTTCGAGTTTTCGGGCGATGTCTTCGCGATCGCCGCCGTTTTTATCGCGTTCGGGCTGGCGGGATTCGAAGATGTTCTCGCTCGATTCCAGCAGGGCGTCGGCGGCGCGGACGAGGCGGTCGAAGCGGTATTCGTCTCCGAAGCTATCGCGGGCACGTTCAATGAGTTCGGTGGCGTGGGCGTGGAGGAACTTGTTGGTTTCCGAGGGCTCCGGAACCGTCAGGCGTTTGGCAAGTTTCTTTGAGACGTCATCCAGGCGACCGCGCTGATTGCGGAGCGCCCTTTCCGCGGCAGACTCTTTGCGGCGCTGTTCGGCGATAGCCGCGGCGGAAAAGACTGTGGCGGCAAGGGCAGTGATCACGATCGCGGATGTCAGTTTCAGGAACAATCGTTTGTATCTTCTCACAAACTAGAACCTCACTCTCAAGAGAACCTGCAGGCGGCGCGCGGGTCCGGCGGAGGCAGCGCGTCCGAAAAACGGCGAGCTTTGGTTGCCCACGTAGCCGGAGTAGTTCACGCGGTTCAGGACGTTGAAGGCGTCGAGTGCAAGGGTGGCGCGAACGCGGCTGTCGGCTCCTCCACGGCTGAGACGAAATTCCCGGGACCAGCGGAGATCGACGACGGCGGAGCCGGGTCCCCGGAGCGTGTTGCGCGGGACGCCCGCGGGACGGTCGCGGGCGATACCATCGCCGTTACCGTCGCGGCCGGTAGTCAGGCTGTAGGGACGGCCTGAACCGAGCCCCAACTGAATGCCAAGACGGAACCAGCGTCCGGGCTTCAGAGTGCCGGCGATATCGAACTGGTGCGGGCGGTTGAAGGAGGCGCGAGCCCATTCGCCGGAAAGGTTGTAGCTATCGGCGGGCAAGGAATCGATTCCCTCCGTGTCATTGTAGGCCCGGCCGGCTGCGTATCGCACCATGCCATTGAAGTAGCGGGTGAGGTCGCCGCGGACGGAGACCTGAAGGGAGTGGGATTGGAGCGAGCCGGAGGATTCGATCTGGCGGAGGAGGCCGAGGGAGGGATTCGGACGCAGCCCGTTGAAGGGGGCGTTGAGGTCGCGCGAGCGGAAGAGCTTCCGGCCGCTGATGTTGTAGTAGGTGGCAGAGAGGCTGGTTCCTTTCCCCAGGCGGCGCTCGATGCCGAGGCTGGAATGGCTGGTATAGGGCGATTCGATGTCCGGCGCGAAGCGGACGATGCCGGGGGGAGGGGAATCGATGCCGGCGTAGCTGGCGAAGGGGTTCGGGTACCCGGGCTCCGTAAGGATCAGTTGGCGGAGACGGCTGCCATCGAACAGCAAGGTATCTCGCGGGGCTCCGCTGCTGATGCGGTCATAGAATATGCCCACACCGGCCCGCAGTACGGTGTTCCGTGCTTCGCCTGGGGACCATGCGGCGGAAAGGCGCGGGGCGATGTTCCGGCCGGCGAGATACTTCTGTTGATTGATGCGGAGTCCGAGTCCGAGGGTGAGGTTGGGACGGAGGCGGAAGTCGTCCTGGATGAAACCGGCCAGTTCGTACGTCCAGAAGATGAGGCGGCCATCGCCCTGCTGCTGCTCGAAGGCGTAGGGACGTCCGGCGGCGTGGTCTTCCAGCGAGGAAAAGTAGTATGTGCCGTCGCGGCTTCTGCGGTCGTGGAAGCCGTGGCGGCTGAGGTCGCGGAGGCTTGCCCCGGCGCGGACGAAGTGCCTGCCGGCCGACCAGGTGAAGACGTCTTGGATTTCCAGCGAGTTTTCGTTCTCGTATTCATCTGCCTGGCCGCCGCCGCTGGTGAAGGCGTCCTGGACCACGAGGCGGCGAGAGCCGGAGAGCAGACTGCGAGTTGCGGCGGTCTCGGATTCGAGGCGGACCTGAAATTCGTGGATGACGGACGGCCGGAGGAAGTACTGGTGCTTGAAGCGGACGCTGTGTTCGCCGGCGGTGCCGTCGCTGGCGGTTTCCGGAAGGCGGAAGCCGCCGGCGCCGCGGCCTTCTTCGGATTCCCGCTCCGATTCATATTGAATCGAGAGCAGGGTCTTCTCGCTGGGCCGGTGATTGATACGGGCAGAGAATTCGGTTTCACGGGAGGGTGTAGGGAATTGCTCCTGCAGGATGCCGCTGGGCGTGCGGGCGAAGACGTTGGCGTACTCGTCTTGTTCCTCGCGCTCAGCGCTAATCAGGAAAGACGTGCGGCGGCTTTTTCCGAGCGGGCCGGTGAAGTGGCCTTCGAAACCACGGCGCTGCTCCTCCGGACGGCGGGTGGCAAAGGCGTTGCGGGCGTTCAGGCGCCAGTCGCGCAGGCGGAAAGAGAAGGACCCGTGGTACTGGTCGGTTTCCTGCTTCGTGATGATCTCGATGCGGCCGCGGCCGGGGCTCGAGTATTCGGCCGAGTAGGGATTCTGGTTGATCTTCACTTCCTGGATAGCCGAGGGCGAGAGGCGCAGCTTATCAGATTCCAGGCCGTCGATTACCAGGGAGGCGCCGCCGGCGCCAATGGCGCCGGGATCCAAAAACCGGGAGAGGGCCCCGATGACGTCGTCGTCCATGACAGGCAGGGAGTCCAGCAGTTCCCGGCTGACGACCACGGCGTCGGAGTTGGAGGCGGGGTCGGCGCTTACGGCGTCGTAGGAATCAGCCACGCTTACCTGCTGGTGCAGGCTTTGGATTTCCAGGGGAATGCGGAGGGGCGGGGACGGGGTGCGCGTGATCTTGACGGCGACGGTAGCTTCCTGGAACCCTGGGGCGACGACCTGCACTTCGTAGGCACCGGGGCGGATGGCGCTGAAGCGGAAGGCTCCGCCAGGTCCGGTGAGGGTTTGAGCTACAAGTATTCCTCCGGGTAGGAGCAGTGAGACGGAGGCTTCGGGGACAGCGCCGCCGGCGGAGTCGTGCACTTCGCCCGATAGGGCATACGGGGCGGGCACGGGGACAGCGGCAAGCGCAATCCCCGCGATCGCGAGGAATGGGAGGCAACGCAGAGCAATCATGTCTCGGGTAATGCAGTTGGAGTTCCACCAAGAAGGTGTTGAAGAGCAAAGAGTTAGGAAAGCTCTGGAGAAGGAATCGGGACTTTTCCGAACGGCGGGATGTTCGGTTTGCGAACGGGCAAGGGGAGCCAAATCCTTCTCTGTTAAAAAATAGATGAGATCCTTTCTGTCAGGTCGCTAACTGCCTTGTTATCAGGTTCGAATGCCGAGGAACGCGCCATCATCACGGCGGCTGACCTCATGGCAGCGGGAACCGAACCCGTACCAGTGAAGCGCTATGGCAAGATCCATATGCAAAGCCCTGGCCCGCGCGGTGTCATGATGCCCACGATGATCCGGCTCAGTCTCCTGACCGGCATGAGACAACAGGAACTCCTGACGATGACGTGGGGGCAGGTGGACTTCGCAGAACAACTGGTGAAGGTTGGGCGCGCCAAGACATCGGCGGGCACCGGCAGGACGATACCGCGACCACCCGAAGCGAGAGACGCACTCACGGCGCATCTTCGCTGGTGGCAGAAGAAATTCGGAGAGACGAAGCCCGAACTTTTTTTGTTTCCGGCGGGCTCTCCGATGCCGAACGATCCTACAAAACCACTCGCTCCCGTCAAAAACGCATGGAGCGGGATTCTCACGGCGGCGGGCGTGGAGGCCCGATGGCACGACATGAGGCATAGCTACTGCACCCGGCTGGCGGCGGCGGGCGCACCCGAGACAACCATGCTCTCCCTGCTTGGCC
This sequence comes from Bryobacterales bacterium, assembly GCA_038327695.1. Classification (GTDB taxonomy): domain Bacteria; phylum Acidobacteriota; class Terriglobia; order Bryobacterales; family Bryobacteraceae; genus Paludibaculum. The sequence continues at coordinate 1,851 of JBBQLF010000133.1, read as the reverse complement.
CTGTGAGCCGTCAGATGCTCCTGCACTACTCCCACATACGTTTGCAGTCAAAACGCGATAGTGGAGGGTATGCGGCTGGCTCCCGAGGCGAAGCCCAACGGGGTGGTACAAGAATCGGTACAAGTGGGCCAAACAGCCCGTTTGAACTGAGCGCTAAGTTACTGAAAATATTGGTGAGCCGGGCGGGTCTCGAACCCGCGACCCTCTGATTAAAAGTCAGATGCTCTACCACTGAGCTACCGGCCCACGAAGGGAGGAAACAGCAAGAGGGTCTAGTGTCAGGATACCAACCATCGGCCAGGGTGTACAATCTTTGACGATGCCTACCTCCATTTCCCGCCGGACCATGCTCGCCTCCGTTGCCGCCGCCGCCAACCTGAAGGCTGCGAATCGCTTTCTGCTGGGCGGCCCAATTTTCCTGAAATCGGACGATCCGCGCGAACTGGCGCGGGAACACAAGCGGCTCGGCTATGCGGCCGCCTACTGCCCGGCAGCCAAGGCGGGCGACAGCGCGCGTCTGCAGGCGATCGAAGCAGCCTACTCGGCCGAGGGTGTCGTGATCGCCGAGGTGGGCGTGTGGGTGAACCTGATGGACGCCGACGCGGTGAAGCGGAAAGAGAATCTGCAGAAGGTGATCGATGGCCTCGCGGTGGCCGAAGGCGTGGGCGCGCGGTGCTGCGTGGATATCGCGGGGTCGTTCCATCCGAAGGTCTGGTACGGGCCACATCCGAAGAACGTGACGAAGGAGTTCTTCGACGCGGCCGTGGCGAACGCGCGGACTATTATCGATGCCGTCAAGCCGAAGCGCGCGAAATTCGCCTACGAGATGATGGGGTGGGCGCTGCCGGACTCGGCCGACTCCTACATCCAGATGATCAAGGCCGTGGACCGGCCGGGCTTCGGCGTGCATATCGACATCTGCAACCTGATCAACTCGCCGGCGCGTTACTACAACAGCGCCGCGCTGACCGGGGAGACGCTGCAAAAGCTGGGGCGCTGGATTGTCTCCTGCCATGCCAAGGACGTGGATTGGATTCCCGAGATGAACGTCCACATCGTGGAGGTGATTCCGGGCCGCGGGTCGCTGGACTTCGTGCCCTACCTGAAGGGCTTGGCGGCGTTGCCGGCCCCGGTGCCGCTGATGATCGAGCATCTCAAGGGCGCCGAGGAGTACGCCGAGGCGGCCACGCACATCCGCAGGGTCGCATCTTCCGTGGGCCTGTGATTGAATAGAATGATGGCAGAAACGGTGATCTTAATCGCTAACGGCGACCTGCGGCTGGCAGCCAATCAGACATGCTGGGCCGCGCAGGCTGAGGTAGAGAGACAGGTGATGGAGGCGGTGCGCGCGTTCGGCCACACGATTGAGCGCGGTCACGCCTACGACGAGGGGAAAAAGCACGGATTCATCGATAGCCAGAAGCGGGGCATGGAAGTGTTCCGTGGCATCCCGCCCACCGCTCCGCTCATCGTGGCAGAAGCGGTCTGGCAGTACAGCCACCACGTGCTCCCCGGACTCCACACGCACCAGGGGCCGATTCTCACCGTTGCCAATTGGAGCGGCCAGTGGCCGGGCCTGGTGGGCATGATGAACCTGAATGCCTGCCTGACCAAAGCGGGGATTCCCTACTCTACGCTGTGGAGCGAGAACTTCGACGACGAGCTGTTCCTGAACGGCCTGAAGCGCTGGCTGAACGGCGAGAAGATCGTCCATGACACCAGCCACGCCAAGCCGCTAGGCGCCTTCAAGCTGCCGAAGACGGCCGAGGAGACGGGCGGCGCGATGGCGCGCGAACTGCACCGGAATAAGTCCATCATGGGCATATTCGACGAGGGCTGCATGGGCATGTA
>JBBQLF010000132.1:0-9365 GCA_038327695.1 Bryobacterales bacterium | reverse complement strand
GAGCCCGCCGCCGAAAAGCGCCACTTCGTTCTCGGCAACCACTGCATCTGGACTCTCACCAAACCGCAGTTCCTCGCCACCGTCGGAGCGTCCGCCGCCCACTATTCGTTCGATCGCAACGGCTGGCACTTCGTCATCCTCGACGCCTGCTACCGGGCCGACGGAGTCTCCTACGGCGCCCGCAATAACGACTGGACCGACACCGATATCCCGGCCGCGCAACAGGAATGGCTGGCCGCCGACCTGCGGGCCGGGAAAACGCCAACTATCGTCTTCGTCCACCAAAGACTCGACGTAACTGGCGTTTACGGTGTCAAAACGGCACCAAAAGTGCGCGAAATCATGCAAAAAAGTGCCCGAATCGCGCTTGTTTTGCAGGGTCACTCGCACAAGTACGTGCGAAACGTGATCGAAGGCATCCCCTACGTCACCCTCGCCGCCATGATCGAAGGCTCCGGTCCAGAGAACAACGCTTACGCTGTGCTGGACCTCCACGCCAACGGCGCCTATGAACTACGCCGTTTCCGCAACTCGTCCAGCAACACCGCCAGGATGATAACCGCCCCGATCAGCGCCTGCTGAACATACGGCGAGATCCCCAGCAAATCACTGCCATTCGATAGCAGCCCCATGATGAACGCGCCGATGAGTGTGCCCACCACACTCCCTGCCCCGCCCCGCAGTGAGCCCCCGCCGATCACCACCGCGGCAATCGCCTGCAACTCATAGCCTTGCCCTGCGGTCGGCTGGCCCGTCATCAACCGTGACGCCTCAATCATGCCCGCCAAACCCGCCAGCAGTCCGCCGGCCGCGTAGATGGCGCTCACGTGAAACGCCACCGGAATCCCCGCATAGAATGCTGCGTCCGGGTTGGATCCGATGGCGAACGCATAGCGCCCCATACGCGTGTGCTCCAACAGAATGTGCACGGCTGCGCCGCACACCAGCAGCACCAGCAGCACAAACGGGACGCCCAGCACACTGCCCTCGCCCAGATACGAAAACCCCTTCGGCAGCGAATGCACGCCGAGCCCGCCGGAGAGAATCAGCGACACGCCGCGATAGATCCCCATCGTGCCCAGCGTCACGATAAACGGGTTGATCTTCAGTTTGGCCGTCATCACGCCGTTGGCCAAACCGCACAGCGTGCCCACCAACACGCCGGTGCACAACCCCATCCAGATCGGATAACCGCTGGCCATCACGCTGCAACCCAGTAAACCGCTCAGCGCCAGAATCGCGCCCACGCTCAGGTCGATTCCGCCGGCGATGATGATCATCGTCATGCCCAGTGCCATGATGTTGAGCACGGCGGTTTGGCGGATCACAGACCCTATGTTGGTGGGAGTCAGAAAGTGCGGCGACGCCACCGACAGCCCCACAAACAGCGCAATCAGCGTGAAAAACGGCAACAACCGCTGAATCATGACTCGCTCTCCAGCACCGCGTAGCGCATGATCTCTTCCTGCGTGGTGGCGCGAGGCAGTTCCGCCGCGATCCGCCCTTGCCGCATCACAAGGATGCGGTCGGCCACCTGCAATAGCTCCGGCAACTCGGAGCTGATCATCAGCACGGCCGCCCCGTCGCGCGCCATCTGGTCCATCGCCGCAAAGACCTCCGCTTTCGCGCCCACGTCGATGCCGCGTGCCGGCTCATCGAACAGCACAACCTTCGCCCCGCTCAGCACCCACTTCCGGATCACCACCTTCTGCTGATTGCCGCCGCTCAGTTTCCCTGCCGGCTGGTCCACTGCCGACCCGATGAGCGCGCGAGTGCGCGCCGCATCGATGAAGCCGAACTTCGACACGCGCTCCATCGAAGCCATCAGCAGGTTGTCCCGAACCGGCAGGCCCGCGGCCAGCCCTTCCTTCTGCCGGTCCTCCGGAATGAGTGCCAGGCCCGCCCGCACCGCATCCCGCGGCGAGCGGATCCGCGCCAGGCGGCCATCCACGTACACGCGCCCAGAGCCGGCCTGATCGACGCCAAACAGACAGCGGCACAGCTCCGTGCGCCCTGCGCCGATCAGACCGGCAACACCAACTATTTCGCCGGCGCGCAGAGTCAGTGAAATGTCATGCAGCGCTCCGCGACGGCTCAACTTCTCCACCCGCAGCATTTCGCGGCCCGGCTCCAGCGCCTCGCGCCGGTAAATCGCCTCCACGCTGCGGCCCACCATGTGCCGGATCAGGTCCGGCGTCGACACATCCGCCATCAGGCCCGTGAACACCGTCTCGCCGTCGCGCAGTACGGTCACGCGCCCGCCGATTTGCCGCAGTTCCTCCATGCGGTGCGTGATGTAGATGACGGACGCACCCCGATCCCGGAGACTCCGCACAATGCGAAAGACCTCCTGCGATTCGGCGTCCGACAGCGACGAAGTCGGCTCGTCAAAGATCAGCAATGACGACCCGTGCGCCACCGCGCGGCAGATCTCCACCAACTGCCGCCCCGCCGGGCTGAGCGCACCTACCATCCACTCCGCTTGCAACGGAAACCGGTGCTCCTCGATCAGCCGCGCCGCCTCGCGAACAGTCCGCCCGCGATCGATCCAACCCAACCCGTGCCTCGGCTCGCGGCCCAGGTAGATATTCTCAGCCACGCTCAGATGCGGCGCCAGCAGGCTCTCCTGATGAACCATGCCAATGCCAGCTCGTTGCGCCTCGGCCGGAGTGCGAAACCGCGCCGGCTGTCCTTGCCAAAGGAACTCACCGCCATCGGCGGCCTGCATCCCCGCCACAATCTTCATGAGCGTAGACTTGCCGGCGCCGTTCTCACCGAGCAGCAGATGCACCTCGCCGGCCTCGACGCGCAGGTCTCCCCGGCGCAACGCCTGCACGCCGCCAAACCTCTTCTGGATCGAACGCAGATCGAGAACCATCTGATGAACTACTCAGCTTAGCAACCATGCCGCAGTTCGGGAACTCTCAGCGCCATCGGCGGCCTGCATCCCGGACTCAATCTTCATGAGCGTAGACTTGCCGGCCTCGACTCGCAGGTCTCCCCGGCGCAACGCCTGCACGCCGCCAAACCTCTTCTGGATCGAACACAGATCGAGAACCATCTGATGAACTACTCAGCTTAGCAACCATGCCGCAGTTCGGGCTCTCACCGCCATCGGCGGCCTGCATCCCGGCCACAATCTTCATGAGCGTAGACTTGCCGGCCTCGACGCGCAGGTCTCCTCGGCGCAACGCCTGCACGCGGCCAAACCTCTTCTGGATCGAACCCAGATCGAGAACCATCTGATGAACTACTCAGCTTAGCAACCATGCCGCAGTTCGTTTACTCGTCGATCATCCCCGCGCCCGTTGCACAGGTGTTTGCCTTCCACGAATCGCCGGATGCGTTGGAGCGCCTGACGCCGCCGTGGCAGCCGGTGCAGGTCATACGCAAGGATCCCAGTCTGCAATTTGGCGCACGCGTCGAACTTCTGGTCCCCATCGGGCCCTTCCGGGCAAAGTGGTGCGCGCGGCACACCCACTACGAGAAGAACCGGCTCTTCATTGATGTGCAGGAATCCGGCCCCTTCCGCCGTTGGGTCCACCACCACGAATTCCAAGCCATCGACGCCTCCACCACCCGCCTCACTGACCGCATCGAGTTCTCACTGCCAGGTGGCCCGCTCGTCGATCTGTTAGGCGCATGGTTCGCCCGAATCCAACTGCGGCGCATGTTTGCCTACCGCCACAAGGTGACGCGCCTGCTAATTTAGTACGTATGCGTCGGATTCTTTCGCTCTGCGTACTCCTCGCCGTGCCCTTGTGCGCGCAGGACGTCAAGGTCACCACCCACACCCTCTCCAATGGAATGAAGATCCTCGTTCACGAGGACCACGACGTGCCCAACGTCGCGCTCTACTTCTTCTACAAGATCGGCAGCCGCAATGAGAAGCCCGGCACCACAGGCATCAGCCACTACTTCGAGCACATGATGTTCAATGGCGCGAAGAAGTACGGGCCCAAGCAGTTCGACATCGAGATGGAAAAGAACGGCGGCAGCAACAACGCCTATACCAGCCGCGATGTCACCGTCTATACGGACTGGTTCCCGAAACACACAATGGAGTTGATGTTTGACATGGAGGCGGACCGCATCCGCGATCTGAGCTTTGATCCGAAGATCGTCGAGAGCGAGCGCGGCGTAGTCTACAGCGAGCGGCGCACGTCGGTGGACAACAATCCGGCCGGGGTTCTCGATGAGCAACTGAGCGCTGCCGCGTATACGGCGCATCCGTATCAGTGGCCGGTGGTCGGGTGGGCTAGCGACATTGAAGCGTGGACCATGGACGACCTGAAGGCCCACTTCAAGATGGGCTATGCGCCGAACAACTGCTTGATGGTGGTGAGCGGCGACGTCACGCCCGCCGAAGTCCTGGCGCTGGCGAAGAAGTACATTGAGCCGATCCCGGCACAGCCCCCGCCGCCACCGATTCGCACGATGGAGCCGGAGCAACTGGGCGAACGGCGCGTCACGGTCCGGCGTCCGGCGCAGTTGCCCATGGTCATGATCAGTTACCATATCCCGCGCACACGGCACGCCGATAGCGCGTCGCTGGAACTGCTGGAGACCTTGCTGAGCACCGGCCGCAGCTCGCGGTTGTACCGCCGCCTGGTGGAAACGGATCAACTGGCGTTGAATATCCGCGCCGGCAGCCAGCCCTCGCTGGACCCTGGCCAATTCGAGTTCAGCGCGCAGGTGCGCAGCGGCAAGTCGCCGGCCGATCTGGAGAAAGCAATCTATGAGGAACTGGCGAAGCTGGCCAAAGACGGCGTGCCGGCAGAGGAACTGGAGAAGGCCCGCAACCAGTCGCTCGCCAATCTCTACCGGCAACTGAAGACCATCGCCGGCAAGGCCAACCTGCTGGGCACCTACGAGGTCTTCTTCGGCGACTGGAACATGGTGAACAAGGCGGCCGGCGAGTTGGAGAAAGTGACGCCAGCCGACATCCAGCGTGTCGCCGCCAAGTACTTTACTGAAAAGAACCGCACGGTGGCGACGCTGATTCCTGAGAGCAAGGGGAGCGCACAATGAGAACGCAGGCACTGATCGTTTTTTTGAGTGTTTTGAGTGCGGTCACCGTGTTCGGACAGGCCAAACTCCCTGCTTACAGCAAACAGAGCCTGCCGAACGGCGCGACGCTGATCATGTTGAGGAAGCCGGACGTGCCGCTGGTATCGGTGAGCGTGCTCTTCCGCGGCGGCAGCGAGGCCGTGGCGGCGGAAAAGACCGGACTGGCGGCGATCACGGCGGAACTGCTGCGGCGCGGCACGGAGAAGCGCACCGCCGAGCAGATCAACGGGCAGCTTGACGCGTTGGGCGCCGTGATGAGTAGCGGATCGGATGCGCAGTCCTCGATGGTTGCCGTCGAGTTCACGACCCGCACCTCCGCCAAGGCGCTGGAGATTCTCTCAGACCTTCTGCTGCACCCGGCGTTCCCGGACGCCGAGTTCAAAAAGGTTCTGGCGCAGCGCATCGACGGCGTGAAGTCCTCCAAGGACAACCCGGCGCGGTCCATCGGGCAGTACTTCAATCCCTTCGTTTATCCGGCGGGCCACCCCTACGCACGCCCGTCGATGGGCGATGAGACGACGCTGGCGCGCATCACCCGGGACGACGTCGCGGGGTTTTTCAAGACGAACTACGTGGGCAGGAACATGATTCTGATTGCGGCGGGCGACTTTGACCCCGCCCAACTCGGCGCTCAGCTCTCCCAGATGGCCAGTGCGCTGCCGGCGGGCGAGGCGTTCCCTGCCCCGAAGGTCGCGCCGGTCCAGTACGCCAGCGGGCGGCTTTTGCTGATCGACAAGCCCGACGCCACGCAGACTTACTTCCGGATCGCGATGCCCGGAGTGGATCGGTACAGCCGCGACCGGGTGCCGCTGATGATTATCAACACGCTGTTCGGCGGGCGGTTTACTTCTATGCTGAACGATGCGCTGCGCGTGAACGCAGGCCTGACGTATGGGGCAGGTTCGCAGGTGATTATGGACCGGGCGCCGGGCGTGATCTACATCAACACCTACACGCGGACGGAGACGACCGGGAAAGCCATCGACATGGCGCTGGACGTCCTGAAGAGCCTGCGCGAGGAGGGGCTCAGCCCGGAGCAACTGGCTTCCGCGAAGGCCTACATCAAAGGCGGCTTCCCGACGCAGCGGCTGGAGACGGCCGATCAGCTGGCGAACGTGATCGGCGATCTGGAGGTTTTCGGACTCAACAAGGGCGAGATTGACGACTTCTTTTCCAGCATTGACGCCGTGACGGTGGAGCGGGCGAACGCTGTGGTGAAGAGGTACTTCACGGACGCCAATCTGCAATTTCTGCTGGTGGGCAACGCCTCCAAAATCCAGGACGCGGTGAAGAAGTACGCGCCGAAGATGAAGGTGGTACCGGTGTCGGCACCGGGCTTCAGCGCACCGGCGTTTTAGGCGCCCGGCCAGGGAAGAACAATACCACCGCACCGGGCAGGTAGAACAGCCCCACCGACATCCCTGCCAGCCAGGAGAAGAGCACCAACAGCACGGCCACCGGGCGCTGGAGCGGCGGCAGAACCAGCGGCAGGAATGCGAAGAGAACCGGTGTCGCCGTCGCGATCATGAACGTGTGCGCCGGAGATTCCGGGCGCATTGCAGCGTAGAAAGGCGCGGTCGAAACGACGGCCGCGGCGGTGACGGTCAGCAGAAATGCGATCAGGCGTGATCGCGCCAGGGCAGGCCTCCGGGGTGAGACAGTAAGAGCTGAGGGCCGGCGGCGGAATCCCGCCATGCTCGGCCCTCAACTCCTGCGATTCCACTGGGGACTCACCCTTCGTATCTACGTGCCGCTGTCGTCCGGCCAATTGCCGTCCGTGCGGGTCCAGGTTTTGTCCGCGTTGTAGCGCTCTATCGCTTTGGCGAGTTTGAGAGGATCGGGTCCAAGGTCCGGCCTCCGAGTCAGTCCGGATCGAACACCTCGCGCGTGCCGAGGAGTTTCGCCGGGACGCTGCACCGCGGAAGCTCCCGCGGCGTCTCATTGAGCGAAGGCCACCATTGGCAGCTGGCTGATGCGGCGGACAGGGCCCCCGGGATTCGGACGGGCCAACTCCGGGCTGGCGCCCTTAGCGCGGCGGAGTCTCGTAGTCGTTGAGACGGGCAAGGTCCAGGACAAACTCGCCTTGCGGATTGACGGCGAATGCGGGGGTGAAGCGGACGTCCCAGACGAGGTCAGCGGCGGTATAGCCAACCTGCGCATGGACGGTCTGCGAGAAAGTGTCGTCGAAGGCCTTGATGAGGACCAGGAACTCGGTCTGCTCAGCGTCCAGTTGTGCGGCGGTGTGGCCCCAGATCGGGCTCTTCTCGTCGATGGGATGGACGACGGTCCAGGCGAGAGGCAGGAAATAGACGTTGTCGCGTTCCAGGGAGAGCTGCGCGTAGCGGCGCTTCAGGACTCCGTCGACGGGATCGACGGTCATCATCAGGAGCGTAGCGTTCACCTCCTTGAGGACGTTCGGACGGCGGTTCGCCACCCGGAACATGAGGGCCTTTCCGCCCTGGAAGGGAGCGATGATGGCGTTCTGGCTGAAGGCCAGATGGGCGGTGGGCCGGGAGAAGCGGGCGTAGATCAGACCAGTGGCGACGGCGAGGCTGAGGATGCCGCACATGGCCTCGGCCGCCGCGATAGTGGAGGCGAGCAGGCTGGCCGGCGAGATGTGGCCGTAGCCGACGGTGGTGAAGGTCTGGACGCTGAAGAAGAAGGCGGAGGAGACGGCTTCGAGCGTGGTGGCAGCGGGGGCGCCCTGGAGGTGCTCGATTCCGGCGGCAAGGTAGAGGGCGGCGAAGATGGAGATGATGCCAATGTAGATGAGCGGCATCTGCACCAGGAAGGCTGGCCAGCGCAGATTCATGAAGTAGAGGAAGTAGCCGGCATCCTGGAAGCGGACTCCGACACGGCGGACATTGAAGGAGCCGTCGTCGGCAATGGTGCGGCTGATGCGGCCGGTGAAGGTCTGGGTGAGGCCGGGGTCGAAGGTGGGCTTCGGCATGACTGGTTAGATGCGCTACGCTGTCCGGAAGATGATGACACAGTATGGCATGACCAAGGCCGAGTGGCGCACGCTGCGCGCGCTGCGCCGCCCGGAGCAGGTGCAGCGGTTTCTGGACGATGAGATCGGCTACAACATCGAGACCAATGGTGAGACCTGCTACTCGCCCCGGCTGGTGCTGCGGCACGGCGGGGCGCACTGCATGGAGGGCGCGCTGCTGGCCGCCGCGGCGTTGCGGGCGCAGGGGCGGCCGGCGCTGCTGCTGGACCTGGAATCCGTGCGCGACGATGATCACGTGCTGGCGCTGTTTCAGGAGGACGGGTGCTGGGGCGCGGTGGCGAAGTCCAACTACAGCGGTTTGCGGTATCGGGAGCCAGTCTACCGCACGCTGCGGGAACTGGCGATGTCTTACTTCATGCACTACTACAACCTGCGCGGCGAAAAGACGCTGCGGGCGTTCTCGACCAGGCCTGTGCGGCTCCAGCGGTTCGACGCGCGCGGCTGGATGGCCAGCGAGGAGGACGTCTGGTACATCCCTGAGTATCTGGGCGAGATTGCCCACACGGCGCTGCTGACGGCGGCGCAGATCCGGCGGCTGTCGAAGATGGACCGGCGGTTGTTTGAGGCGGGCAAGCATGGCTCCGTGGAGCATTGACCGCGCGCGGCATCAGAACTGGAAGTAGACAAACGGGATGGAGGCATCGACGACGCCGAAGACCTCCAGGCAGACGAAGAGGGCAAACATCGCCGTGCCGTAGACCCAGGCCGGGGCGCGCATTAGTTTCTCCGTGGCCTGATAACGCTCCTCCAGGAGTGCGCCCGCCAGCGATAGCGCCACCAGATAGAGATGCCAGGGTTGGAGGAGCGATTGGCCCTGTAGGCTCAGAACAGCCCCAGGCCCTGAGTTCGGACTGAATTAGGTGCGGCCTCGGAACTGGCTGATTTTTCAGTAACATGTGGGATTGATCGGCTTTATTGGAGTAATCCGGCGCCGGTGGCGTGGACCGGGTTGCGCCGGGATTCGAAAATAGCCTCTTTTTCAACAAGATGTGGGTTTGATCGGCGTTATTGCGGTAATCCGGTGCCGGTGGTATGGACCGGGTTGCGCCGGGATTCGAAAGTGGCCTTGTTTTCAGCAGGATGTGGGTTTGATCGGCGTTATTGCGGTTATCCGGTGCCGGTGGCGTGGACCGGGTTGCGCCGGGATTCGGCAGTAGACTGTTCTTCGACAGGATGTGGGATTGTTCGGCTCTGGCGGAGTAATCCGGTGCCGGTGGTGTGGACCGGGTTGCGCCGGGATTCGAAAGTGGCCTTGTTTTCAGCAGGATGTGGGTTTGATCGGCGT